>JAOZIG010000527.1 GCA_026014515.1 Candidatus Bathyarchaeota archaeon
ATTTCTATTTCAACGCTTTGACCAACTAGCAGAGTTCCAAGCTCCCAAACATCATCAGCAAATGTTCCTTGATCTGCGACATAATCGCTTATTGTCAATCCATCAGGCACGTCTAGTTCTGCGATAGCATTTGGCGCGTCACCAGGCCCGAGGTTATTGACTGTCAAGGTAAAGACGACATCTTCGTCTTCATTCACTCGAGTAGCAGAAGCGTTGATTCTACCGCGAAGGTCAGCTTGACCATCAATCGCTGTTTCGATGGTCAGTATTTCATTGGGAGGCAGACTGTCGATTACTGCACTGGATACAGTTGCAGTAATCGGCATAGTCACTGTCACTGTCTGCGAAGTCGCGAGATCGCCTGTCACATAAACTGTTACAGACTGCCCTGCAGCGAGATCAAAGTCTTGGTCGAATGCGTAGGTAGTGCCAGTATAGACTGTGCTGCCTACCACATATTCCCAACTTGCATCCAAAAGGCAGGTTGGGATGTTGAACTTGAGTTCAGTGCCACTAGCAATGCTAGGCCCGACATTACCCAGTATTACTTCATACCCCGCTGAAAGACCAGGTACAAATGGATCGGGTATGGCTGTGGCTTCCACCGAAACATCCACACGAGGGACTATGCCAGAGTAAAGATATCGATCAACGTAAAAGGCTACCACTGTGCCTTCACCACTCAAGGCAAGATCGTGCACATTTAAACTACTCTTGTAGATATTTGTCAGAACGTTTCCGGCTGTATCATAGACATAGAGATTGTTATCATTCTCGATAAAAGCAACGCGTAACCCATCGGCACAAATCCGAACCTCAGAGTATTCGCTACCCCCAGTCGCTTCGATCACACTTAGGGAATACTGGCTACCCTGCCAAGAGGCTAACACTATAGAATTTCCCGAAAGGAAAGCCAGATGTTCTCCAGAGGCATCGATTTGCACACCATGGACTGCAATAGAAGAATCCGGCGTAGTGATATTGGTTACCTGAGTCCATGTTCCACTGGCAATATCGCATACAAATATCTCGGCGCTGTGGTCTGCATTGCCCACGGATGTATCCCAGTTTCCGGTGGATACAACGGCCAGTTTTTGACCATCGCTACTCAAAACAGGGCCATCGTTGACGACGCCTGCGACACTGGTGCTCAAGCGCCTGATCTCACCAGTAGTGATGTCAAGCAAAAAGACGTCTTGCACACCCTCGGCAACTTTTTGCCCTTCCACAAGTTGACGATCCGACAAGAACGCAACCAGCGTACCATCCTCGTTGAGGCTTGGCTGCATATTGACGCCGCCAGTTGTATGTGTCCGTTGGGTAAGTATGCCGGCGCTCCAGGTAAATATCTCAAAGTTAGCATCGGCGTTCTCTCCAACAAGATCCCGGTCAGAGAAGAAAGCCAGAGAACTTCCATCGGCACTTTCGACAGGAGATAGGTTGAACCCTCCCAAAACGCTGCCGGCAGATTCAGATACCTGACTGAGTGTCCAACTTGTGCCCGACTTTTTGGCGCTATAGACTTCGATACTGCCATCACTATTCCGGTTGGTGGGGTTGATGGTAGACCAAAATGCCAATTTGGTTCCATCATAGTTCAGCGACGTATTAGCCCCTACACCCCAATACGCTGCCACGTAGGAGGTAGTCATTGCGTAAGGCGTTCCTACTGTTACAGTGATGACATCCCCTACGGAATTGATCGAAATATCCGAGTTCTCAACCAATATGCTCTCAACAGCAAGGTTCAAGTTTTGCTGCTCTACCCACAATGGTGCTGCGGCAACTTGTGCAACATTTTGGCTTTGTGTTGCCAATGATACAGTTGACTCGGCGCTCTGTATAGATGAAGCTAGGTCAATATTTTCTGTGGATTCGCCCTGGCCATTAACTACAAGGGGAATATTTACTGTCAGACCGTCATTAACTGAACTTCCGAAAGAGATAGTGTAAAAAGTGCTGACTTCACGGACCACTGGTGTGGCCTCGCTTTGAACAGTCAGCGTCACCACATAAACACCGTTTTCAGTGTAGGTATGCTCGACAGTTTGACCCTGATCAGTGGAACCATCACCAAAGTCCCAAATGAAGCTCAAAACACCTGTGCCGTGTCCCACACTACCTTCGAAACTAATCGCAGTACCCACTGAGAATTCGGTTTGCTCAATAGTTATAGAGGGATCCTCAGGCCAAACTTCAGTGACACCTCTGACCCGGAACGAGGGGCTTGTTCCAGAGACACTTGAACGATTCGTGCCTTCCGAGTTATCACTAACGACTGTAACACGAAACAGCGCTTGATCACTGATTGCCTCATCAGCAACCGCATCCCAGAGGAATGTGCCCTCTTGTCCAAGACGACTCGTGGTGGTGATTGGCTCAGGTGATGAGGCCGCAGGTGTAGCTATCTGCCAAGTTCCACCAT
>JAOZIG010000078.1 GCA_026014515.1 Candidatus Bathyarchaeota archaeon
AAGAAGGTTGATGTCGCCATCATGATTCACCCCAGCGCAGCGTGGGGTAGCTACGGTACAAGCAATGCACGTGAAAGCTTCCTAGTAGAGTTCTATGGTAAGAGTAGCCACGCTGGTGGTGCTCCTGAGAAGGGCATCAACGCCTTGGATGGTATACTATTGACCTATACGGGAATCAATGCGTTGAGACAGCATATCCCAGACAAGGTTAGGATACATGGAATCATCAAGCATGGGGGAGACGCACCAAACACCATCCCAGATTACGCGTCTGCTCATCTATATGTCATAGCCCCCACAATGCCCCTGCTCAAGGAAATATATGGTAAGGTGGAAAACGTCATCAAAGGTGCTGAACTTCAATCAGGTGCCAAGAGCAAGATAACACAAGTAGCAAACACCTATGCTAACACCATCCCCAACAAGACCCTGAGTGACGTGTGGAGAGATAACATGGTCAGTATTGGGGTTGAGGACTACCCCGAGGAAAAAGAGCTACGTCAAGGTGGGGGATCAACCGACTTTGGGAACGTGAGTCAGGAGATACCAGCCTTGAGCGCATACATCAATATTGGGGATGTAATACTGCACAGCCCCAGCGGAACCGAGATGACTGGCACTGATCACGCCTATGACGTGATGATCATGGGAGCTAAAGGATTGGCCTATACTGCTTTAGATTTGCTTACTGACGCCGAGTTGATGAAGACAGCAAGGAAAGAGTATCAGGAACGAATAGAGGCTCAATAGATATCCCTCATTTTTCTTTTATTGAGTCGAACATTATCTTATGAAACTTTTTTTATAAAATGTGTTTAAATAAGAAACAAGAGTTATTCTGTGAAGGTACTTATACCCCGATAGAATAAAATTAGTGACATCTAGTTAGGGAGGGAGTTAAGGATAACAACCAAAGATGAGTTCGATATAAACAAATATGATTCTCTGAAACAAGTAATTGCATCCTCAAGTCTCCCTGATGAGATGAAGAAACAAATACATCAGTTGATAGACAAAAATCAGTCACAGAAAAAGCAGATACAAGAAGAGACTCAGGAACTCGACAACTTCTTCAACACAATGCCAGTAGGGTTCTTCAGAATAGACGAAAACGAAAACTACATCCTTGTAAACAATGCCTACGCGGAGATATTTGGCTACACAAGAGAAGAGATGCTTTACCCCGGTTTAAACATCACAAAAACATGGGCTATAGCTGAGGAGAAAAACCTACTTCTGTTGGAGGCAAGGAGAAAAGAACTGAAAGGTATCATCATTAACTGTCTGAGAAAAGATGGCTCAATCGGTAGTCAAGAATTATTCATAAAAGCAAGGTATAGTGATGAGGGGGACTTTCTTGGATATGAGGGATACGCAAAGGACGTTTCTGAGCGGCTTGAATCCTTAAACGGTGAGGCTGAGGCTAGAAGAAGAGCCGAGTTTCTCGTTGATCTGATGAGTCATGACATCAACAACATCGACCAAGGAATACTGATGCTCCTTGAATACATATTACTCGACAAAGAACTACCAGAAAAATACCAAGACCCCATAAAAATGGCTGTAGAACAAGTACACTACGCAACAGAGCTAATAAAAAACGTGAAAAAACTCCAAGCGGTACTTGAGGAACCCATCAACCTAACAATAATAGACCCCTATCCCGCCATAATTCAAGCATCGGAAGCAGCAAAAGGCGCATTCCCCCAAAAAACACTGAATGTAGAAATAGGTTTTGAGGCGGGAACAGTTTACATCTTGGCAGATAGCTTCGTAAAAGACCTCTTCTTCAATATTTTCCATAATTCTATGAAACACAGTGAAGGAGAAGAGGTTAAACTGGATATTCAAACAACGCCTAGTCAAGTCGATGAAATGGTGGAGATACATATCAGTGATTATGGCCCCGGCATCCCAAACGAGGAGAAAAAACGAATCCTACAACGAAGACTCGGAGCTAAAGGCTCAGGCATCGGCTTAACTCTGGTAAATTATTTGTTAGATCGTTATGAAGGGTTCGTACAGGTTAAGGATAGAGTTGAAGGGCAACAGAGTATGGGCAGTAAGTTCATCCTCATAATGAAAAGAGGCAGATAAATGACCAAGATTATGCTTGTGGATGATGATGTGAACCTCCAAAAGGTCTATCTTACGTTATTTAGAATGAATAATCTAGAGATAATTGCCCAAGCATATGATGGTATTCAAGCTGTAGAAATGTATAAGACCTTGAATACAAAGCCAGATGCCATTATAATGGATCAAAGGATGCCACGGATGGATGGGATAACTGCGACAGGAAAGATCATCGAGATCGATCCTAATGCAAAAATAATCTTTCTCAGCGCAGATGACTCAGCTGAGGGACCAGCGAAAAAATCAGGAGCTAAAATGTTTCTCTCTAAACCAATCTCCATCGAGGAGCTATTGTCATCAATTCAACTTGTTATAAAAAATATAGATTAAGCTGGAGAAAAGACGTCCTTCAGGAACTGCATACCTTGTAGGGCTTCTCTACCATTATCTGTGAGATAGTACTGTACCCTGTTTCGAGTGGAGCTTTCTTTTGAGGATACCGTTTTGATAAAGTTCTTTGTCTGTAGCATGTCAATGATCTCGGTGTAGACATTCCAGCTGACCTTTGTATTGTACAGGATATGTGTTGGCTTATGAATACCGGAATCTATTGACTCCAATACCTCATAAACCAAGTCGGTGCGTGATCTTCTCTTTGTCATATATTAGAAATCCATCAGTAGAGACTATATAATAGATATTTAATAACAAAATACGTATTTTGTTACGAGTTTCGAAATAGTGCTTATATAAACAACACAAGAATGGATCATGATTGGTGCCAGTGACCGATAGAATACTCCTTATAGATGACGACAAAAACTTCTCAAACATATTCTCAAATGTACTAACAAGCGAGGGTTATGAGACAGTAGTTGCTCATAACGGCGCTGAAGCTCTGGAGATTCTTGAAGATAATTTTTTCGCTATTCTGATAATCGACATCAGACTACCCGATATGGATGGAATCGAGTTAATATCAAGGATAAACAAGACCGACCCAGATATGCGAAAGATAATATTAACAGGAAATCCCTCTTTCGATAATATTCAACAGGCATTGAAAAAAGGCGCCCATGATTATCTAACAAAACCCGTTAAACTTGACGAGATTAAGGCTACATTACGAGAACAAATCAATGAGCTTGACGCCGAGCTACGCCAAAAATACAAGAGCGTTGCCTAACCTTCGATAAACTTGATTAGGTCCTTCATTTGGGCACTGTATGCATTTATTACTCGATCAGATTGAATCAATCCTTTCTCAGTAATGATATAATTTTTTCTTCTTCCATCTTGCTCAATTGAGATCATTCCCTTTTTCTCAAGACTATACAAAAGAGGATAAAGGGTTCCAGGACTTAGAAGGACATCAAATCGTTTGTGAATATCTGCTATAATTGCATAGCCATGGATTGGATTATCCTTTAGCATTGATAATACAATGATATCTAGGAATGATTTGACGAGATGGTCCTTAATATCTGATTGAATATCACTCAAACTAACAATATGTTATTCATCAAAGATATGATATTTCCGATTCCGTAACAAAAGCCTGAATATTGCTTATTAAAACAGAAGAATACTAGCGAGTCATGATATATAGTAGTAATAATCGAAGAAGGTCAAAGATGGAGATGCACCTTGATATATTACGTGTAATTCAGGAAGGAGAAGAAAAGCCCACCAGAATAATGTCCAAAAGTAACATGACTTGGTTGCAACTTCAGCAAGGATTGGAGTTTCTTCTTGAGAATAATTTGATCACTGAAAAGGTTACAAATGAAAGACCGTTCAGAAAGGAGGATAAAAGAACAAAGAACCGGTATCTCCTCTCTGAGAAGGGTACATCAGTTCTAAGATACTTTAGAAACGAGCTTAGTCAGGTCAATAACCTCATATCATCAATCTAACTAAGCTGAATCTCGAATATTTCATCTAGCGGGGCTTCTTCGATTGCCTCAATCATGCTATGTGGTATGTCATCCTCGGTCATACCACCCTTTAATCTGTCGATAACTTCCTGTTTGAGCTTTATTTGAACACTCTTCTTGTCTCTTGAAGTGAAAACCGCCTCTACCCCGGGTTGCTCTACGACTGTTATGTTCTTTTTACCCATTGTGCATCCTGTGCTGCTTTGGATTCCATCAATGACACATGAATCTGGGGGAGCCCAGTTGAGCCGTACTTCACAGTTTAATCCAAACCAGCCTTTGCAGTCAAGTATCTCTAGGGCTGTGATCCCCATTCTGAGTCCGATGGTCATGAATGGGCCATCATGGCCATGGAACTCGATGGCGCGTTTTTCTAGTTCTGGGGTTAATTTTCTTGGTTTGAGTTCTTTAACGAAGTTCAAATAAATTCACCGGTATTACGTTTATCAGTTACAGTAATACTCTATATTTAGTGTTTTCCCTAAAAAATCGGGTTAAGATCAGCCCTTACGGATTTTTATACATCCGATCCCTTGCTATCAGGGATATTTATGGGCAGAAGCTATCTGGACCTGAGTAAGGATGAGAAAGAACACGCACTCGCACTCCATAAAGAGAGCATAGTTATTGACAGCAGCATAGTCTCTGTAATAGATTATGTCTCTGAGAACATGTGGCTAGAAGACGTACTAGCCGGAGGATTAACAGCGAGCAACCTCACAGTGGGGATGCAGCGTAGGTTCGCTGAGGCATTAGCCGAGATTATCGAACATAATCACTGGGCGAAGAAAAACGAGGACCGAGTAATCGTTGTGAAGAAGGCAAGCGACATTGAGCGAGCCAAGAAAGAGGGAAAACATGGTATCATGTATGGACCACAGGACAGCATGTTCCTTGAACGCAACGTAGACTTCCTTGATGTAGCCTATGATCATGGACTCAGAGCAATGCAACTCACATACAACTGGAAAAACGAGGTAGGAGACGGCTGCAGAGAGAAAAAAGACAGCGGACTCAGCTGGTTCGGCGAAGCAGTAGTTGAACGCATGAACAAACTAGGCATACTCATAGACCTCAGCCACACAGGAGACCAAACATGCTGGGACGCCATCGAACAGAGCAAAGATCCAGTGAGCTTCACACACATAATCCCAAGACGCAGCGCACCAGAACAACCCGGAGGATACGCGGAGTGGGCAAACAGATCAACAAGCCTCTGGGGTAGCTTCGTAGCATACAGCAAACAGCGTGGTAAGCCCGATGATATGATGCAAGCATGCGTCGAAAAAGGAGGCGTTATCGGAGTTACTCCGTTCTTCGCTAAGAAGGCGGGTAAGAGCACCTTGACCGATGATACCATGGATCAGCTTGACGAGACAGTGGACATCGTGGGCGTTGATAACGTGGGCTTCGGCTCAGACCTAGAGTTCCCCAACACCATCACACGCTCAGCCTTCATCTACAAGCACCCTGAGCGCATCGATGTAGACTACTTTACACCAATGGACAAGGCTTGGGGCTACGGCTACATGGAGAACATGCCAAACTTCACGATGGGTCTCGTAGCACGAGGCTACAGTGATCAGGAGATCAAGAAGATTCTAGGCATGAACTTTATGAGACTCTTTAAACGAGTCTGGGGATAATAAGCCCCCTTTTTCTTATATTGTTGAAAAGTTAGAGGAAAAACTCTGGCTCTTTGCGTTTAGCATAGTCTGTCGATAGCCATTTGGCTGCCTTTAACACACCTTCATGCTCCCAGTGACGTGCTCCAGTTGGGCAATTCTTGACACAGGCTGAGCAGGCGGTACAGTTGCTGGTATCAGTCTCAACAATATCGGATACTGTTACACAGCCAGTGGGACATACACGGGCACACATTCCACAGAGGATACATGTATCAGGGTCAGTAACAGGGTTTCTACCACCTGTCTTACCGCCTTCTCTGTATGGATGGTTTCCGGGTACCTCGAACTCATCAAGTTTGGTGAGTTTCTCTAGTTTCTGCTTGACTTTCTCACCAAATTCTTTTGCTTTCTTGTTGTCCTCTGCGTCTGGTCTACCAGTTGCTATAGGTGTCTCCGGGGTATCGAAGCTGTGTTCGCCGATGAACGCCGCAGCCGCGAATGCCTTGAAGCCGTTTGGTTCAGTGATGTTTTTTAGTTCTAGTAACGCGTCCTCAAACTCCCTGTTCCCGTAAACAGCTACGAGAACCGTGGGAGTGTTCTGTGCCTTGAGTCGGCTGATTCGTTTAACTGCTACGGGGGGTACTCTGCCGCTGTAGACAGGTACTGCGATTACTGCTATGTCGGTTGAATCGAACGTATAGTTTTTAGATTCTGAGTCTGGAAGGGTTAGATCTACTATGTCATAGTCTATGTCTATTCCTTTTTGTATGGCTTTTACTGTCTTCTCTGATGTCCCTGTAGGGCTGTAATAGACCAGTTTTACGCGTTTTATATTCATATCCACACCACAGGATCGATCACCTATAAGGTGTACTCCAAAGGATTCGGTAAATTTAACCAAAGTTCAACCAATACCCATGTATGAGTGACCATCTTTTCCCACACTACACAAACCCCGGCGCAGACACACTGGGGCAAAAAATACTGCCTCTCAGAGACAGAATGACGGTCTATAATGACTGGTTAATGAAAAAACTGGAGACCATGCTTCCCGGCTTCATGGATGAGACAGGCATCGATATGTGGCTCGTAATCGCACGAGAATACAACGAGGACCCTGTAATCATGAGCCTCCTACCAGAACCTAACCTCTACGCGCGACGCAGAACTATACTGGTATTCCACAGGAAACCAGAAGGCGTAGAAAGATCAGCGGTCTACAGGTATGGCTTCGGAGACTTTTACAAGGGAGTCTGGAACCCAGACGAGGAAGAACAATACGAGTGCCTTGCACGAATAATCAAGGAGAAAAAACCAGAGAGAATAGGCATCAACGTCTCCAACACATTCGCATTCGGGGACGGCTTAACCCACGGCGAATATACACTACTTGTTGACGCCATCGGAGAAGACGCCGATAAACTAGTCTCAGCTGAAACCCTCTGCATCAGATGGCTAGAAACACGGAGCAAGGAAGAGCTTGAAACATACCCCATGCTAGTAGAGCTAACCCACGCAATCGTTCAGGAGGCGTTTAGCAGCAAGATCATCACCCCCGGGGTAACTACGGTTGATGATGTCCAGTGGTGGATGCGTCAAAAGATGCTAGAATTTGGAGTAGAGATGTGGTTCCCCGCCACAGTAGACAGACAGGGACATGGAGACAGCTACGAGGACCATGAGAAAACCAATGTGATCCATCGCGGCGACCTGCTTCACTGTGATGTGGGCTTCTATTATCTCGGAATGGCTACGGATATCCAGCAGAACGCCTACATCCTCAAACCGGGCGAGACAGATGCACCACAAGGACTCAAAGACGCCCTAGCTGACGCAAACAAACTACAAGACTATCACGCTGAGGCTATGAAGACGGGACGAACAGGCAACGAGATACTGAAGATAGCCTTGGACAACGCCAATAAGAACGGTTTGAAGCCCAGCATCTATACCCATCCACTTGGTGTTCACGGTCACGCAGCAGGACCAACCATCGGACTCTGGGACCAGCAAGGTGGTGTACCCGGCAGGGGCGATTACCCGCTTCACCCAGACACATGTTACGCGATTGAACTTAACGCTAAACGAAAGGTACCTGAGTGGGATAACCAAGAGGTACGCATGAGTCTTGAGCAGGATGCTTGGTGGACAGGCGAGAAACTTGTCTTCATGGCGGGTCGCCAGAAAAAATTACACTTGGTGAGCTAGATGAACATAGAAGAGATTGGTAAGAAGGCGCTGGAATACGACAAGTATAGCGGATGCAGCCAAAGCGTACTACTAGCGTTACAGGAAGCATTCGATATAGGAGACATGGAGAGCTTCAAAGCAGCAACAGTACTCAGCGGCGGGGTAGCCAGAAAAGGTGAGACCTGCGGAGCACTGATAGGCGGCTTACTTGCACTGGGACTGGTAATTGGACGAGAGGATATGACAGACACTCAGGCATACCGAGATGCCATGAAGCCCAGTGATGAGATAATCAAAGAGTTCCAGAAGCGTCTCCAAGAGACCTTCGGATTCACTGAGCCCCTTGAGAACACCATATGCCGTGACATCCAGAAACGAATCTATGGCGAAAGTTATGACCTCACTGATCCAGTGAGCTACAAGGCGTTCCTTGACGCTGGTGGGCATGGTGACCATGGTTGTCCACTGGTCTGTGGTGTTGCCGCCATGGTTACCGCTGAGAAGCTTATTGAGCTAGGGGCGTAGGTAAGGGGGGTGGGGTCCACCCTCCGAGTACATTACCCTGTTATAGAGTTTGATTAATTCCTCTTCGTTTATCTTGTACTTCATTACGACGCCTAGCTCTGGCTCTGTTCCCATATATGTGAATCCAAGATGTTCATAGAACGCCCTTAGTCTTCGCCCTTTCTCGTCTTGGTCTTCAGTGTACAACGTGACAAAGGTATAATCTAATTCAAAACAGTAAACCAATAACAAGACTATGAGGACTTTTCCTATGCCTTTTCCCTCTTGCTTGGTGGCTATCTCATCCAAAAAGAACCAGTGTGAGTCAAACTCGTCATCATAGCCATAGAGAAACGCACTGGGTTCACCGTTGATATGCAGTATGAGACAGATGAAATCCTTCTTCAGCGATTTTTCCATCAGCTCCTCGCTACTATACCATAGCTCTGACCTGAACTTTTCATGATCTATCGCGGTTATCTTCTGGATGAGCCGTTCATCGAGATATGATCTAAGGCTTATTGTGATGGATTCACCGAGTTTCTCGGTTAACCGTGTCTCGGCTCGTCTTAGAGCATCCTCAAGAACTGGTAGACTGGTCTGCAAAACACTTAGACCAGCCCGTATCTTCTGAGCGCTGCCTCTATTACCTCGCGTACCATGTCGGGGAACTTTTTGCCTAGGGCATACCACATCATGGGGTAGAAGCTTAACTCATCCCTGACCACATCATAGTCGATGCCGGGTAAGGTGTTTACCTCAAGGAAGTATAGTTCGCCATCAGAGTCAAGGCGGTAGTCCATACGCGCCCAGTCTTTACAGTCCAGTGCCTTGAAGCTCGCCTTTGCATGAGCCTCAACCCTACCACGTAGAGCATCATCCATCTCTGCTGGACACTTATAGTTGCTGCTATCATCGAATACGCTTTTGGCTTTCTGCCCCAGCACTCTGCCTAGTTCTGGTGGGAAGTTTGTGAAGTCCACTTCAAGTATAGGGAGTACTATCGGTTCCTCTTTGCCATTGTAGTTGCCTACTAGACCGACGCTGAACTCGCGTCCATCAATAAACTTTTCCACAAGTATGGGCTGCTCATAGGTCTCAAGCATCTCAGCTAGCTTTGCTCTGAGAGAAGTCTCATCGTTTACAACGTTATCCCAGTTGATGCCAATGCTGCTGCCTTCGTGGCTTGGCTTCAGGATCAGGGGATAGGTTAAGGTTTCACGTAGGGGTTCATCGACGGTTTCTAGTACTTGGAATGGGGCTGTCTTCAATCCATGGTATTCTAGGATCATCTTGGTGGTGGGTTTATCCAGACCAATGGCGTTCGCCATGATACCAGAGCCAACATAAGGAATACCCAGCATCTCGCAGAAGGCGGGTATCTGGCTTTCTCGGCTCTCACCCCTGATGCCTTCTGCTCTATTGAAAACCAAGTCTGGGCGGTGTTTCTTGAGGTTCTCGTAGCAGTTCTCATCAGCTTCTATGAGCATGTATTTCCAGCCAGCAGCCTCGATGCCATGCTTTACATGCTCGATGGTTTCCTCTGGCTCGAACTCGATGTTGAACTCGTCATCAGCGTGTCTAATGTTGCAGCAGAAGGCTACTCTGAGTTTACGGGACATCGCTGAGTACCTCCTTGTAGATGCTAACAACCTGATTTTTTACCTCGCTAGGCAGGGTTATCGATTCATGTACCCCGAAGAAAGTCTTGTATAACTCATCCTCACGCGCCTTCGCCTCGTCAAGGAATCTGCTCTCAAACTCCTTTACAAGTGGGCTCTGATCACCATTCTTCCATGCGAGATAGAAGGCGAACAACTGCTCATCACGACCCCTGCCTGTAAGGGCATAGGTGTTTACGTCCACGCCACCGAAGAGGCTGAAATAGCTGCGCATCTCGTCACTAAGCATGTTCCTACTGAGTCCAACACTGTCTGGGTCGAACCCGCTTGCCCTGATTAACAAGTACATTTTACTGCAGACACTACAGTCCATGCACCATCTGTGGTCCCTACCAGCCTCGGTCTCCACGAAGCAACTCATATGGTATTTGGCTACCTCTGGATACCGCTTGAATAAGGTATAGATAACCGCTATATCATTCAGGGGCTCGATCACAGACATTGTTCGTACACCGCCTAAGCTGAGCTGACGAGTGATGGAGTCCACCTGTTTAGTCCAAGTGTGACACTGGTCATATGCGGGGTAACAGACAAACCCCTGACGATCCATATAGTACTCGCCGCAACTCTGCTCGTTACCAAACAAGATGTACTTGCTCTCGAACTTGTTTGCGATAGGAAGGATCATAATAGCGTACTGTGTGGTCTGGAGACCCCAGCCAACCTCTGTTTTACCCACACCTAGCCTGTGACCATCACGCAGCTGTCCAACTGTGTGCTCGATCTTTTGTAGCTCGACGCCAAACTCTTTCTGGAATTTTACCGCGAGTTTGTCCTTGTGGCGCTCCTCATAGGTGAGGGCTGGCTCTACGATGTAGGCTGCCTGTGGGTTTAACCCAAGCTCATCGCATACAGCCCATGTTAGTAGACTGTCTTTTCCGAAGCTGAGGCTTACCACTGCGCTGTCGGGGCGTGACTCGTGTTGGTAGGTTGGGAACTTGATCTCTTGGTCCTTGAACTGCACCTTCAGGTTCACATACTCCTTGATTAGCTCAGAGGTGAATGTGCCATCAACATCTGCGCAGCTAGGTAGGTCCATGATCATGTTCTGGAAGAAATATGTCTGGAGATATGGTGGAGATGTATTGTATTGAATATTGTTTCGGCGGAAGTGGAGGGGAAGATGAACAGTCTCACTGTAGACTAGGTTGTCGAACAAGACATCCTTTGCTTCCTGCGGGTACTTCTGCCAAATCTCATCTGGATAATTGACAACATATTTCTGACCACGGAATTTGATCTCAAACCCCGTAGGCGTTTGTCGGGCATTAATTGATAATCCGTTCACGGAATTTCTTACCTGTTTGCTATTTCGATGGGTTTAAAGGATCGAAATAATTGTTCCTATAGAAAGCTCTGAGTGAAGATAATTAAATGTTTAGAAAAGAGTTTAAAGAATATGGCATCGGGGATACCCTTTTTGCACGTTTAAAAAACATGGAAAAATTGCTTGATTTCAGTAAATTTTACGTAAAATTTGAAGCAGGGAACCCAACAGGTACCATGAAAGACAGAGCTAGCTACGCGACTCTAAGATACGCTAAAGAGCATGAGTTCAACACCATCGCTGTCGCAAGCTGTGGTAACTTTGGGGCAAGTATCGTCAAGCTCAGCCAGATTTTCGATATAGAGCCCCATGTCTACATCCCTGAGAGCTATCATAGCCCAAGGATAGCCGAGATAGAGAGAAATGGGGGAATAATTCACAGAGCACCGGGAAGCTATGAAGAACTAGTTGAGTTAAGCAGTAAAGAGGCAGAGGAAAAAGGCTGGTATAATGGCAACCCGGGCACGGAAGAGAATAGCACAGTTAGCTTTGAGGCGTATGAGACCATCGCGTTTGAGATTTTTGATGAATTGGAGTACGCCCCTGATGCTGTCAGCGTCTCAACAAGCAACGGCACATGCTTCACAGGAGTCTTCAGGGGCTTTAGGAAGCTCTTCAGACAGGGCAAGACTGACAAGATACCTGTAATGATAGCAGCAAGCACCACAGGTGGAAACCCAGTCGTGTCTAGTTTCAACACAGGTAAGAAGAAGGTCGTGGATTTATCCCCTGATACCATCGTTGAGACCCCCGAGAATGAGCCTATTGTGAGCTGGAAGAGTCTTGATGGTCAACAAGCGCTTGATGCGCTCTGGGAGAGTGACGGGTATGCCTCTGCGGTCTCGGATGAGATTATGATAGCTTTCAGCAACCTACTGGAAAAGGAAGAAGGGTTATCAGTTTTACCCGCATCAGCGGCATCAGTAGCAGCCATGTCAGAGTATGTTAAGGCGAGGGCTACCCCGAAATCCAAGTGCTTTGTATCGGTGTTGACTAGCAGAAAATACTAGCACCCCACTTTTACCCGGTACTCTGGGTAGTTTCCTACAAGTAATCAGTATAGCATTAATGTAACCACGAATAACTGTAGACTATGCAGCCCAGCGTCTTCAACAGGTTACACCCAAGGATAATCTCAGGGTTAGAAGAACTGGGCATAGAGAACCCCACCCCACCACAAGAGAAAGTAATACCCCCAATACTTGCAGGAGAGAATGTTCTATTGGTGGCTCCAACAGCCAGCGGAAAAACCGAGTCCGCCCTATTGCCTGTTTTTGATATGTTTCTGCGATCACCTAAGGAGAAAGGGATCAGCATCATCTACATCACCCCCCTCAGAGCATTAAATCGGGACATCGAGAAGCGAATGATGTTCTGGGCAGACCACCTCGGGATCACAGTTGAGGTAAGACATGGGGATACCTCTCAGAAGCAGCGGAGCAGACAGAGTAGAAAGCCTCCACAGATGTTGATAACAACACCAGAAACACTTCAAGCGATACTCCCCACAAAAGCGATGAGAAAACACCTCGCCCCAGTCAAATGGATAATCATCGATGAAATTCACGACCTAGCCGCAAGTAAAAGAGGGGCACAACTAACAATCGGAATGGAGCGACTGGAAAAAGCAGCAAAAAAGCCACCCCAGAGAATAGGGCTAAGCGCTACTGTAGGTAACCCTGAGACCGTGGCTAATTTTCTCGGTGGAGTACATGATGTTTTCATCGCAGAGGTAGAAGTGGATAAGAACTATGTCTATGAGGTTCAGTTCCCCCAGCCAACAGACGCTGACTATGATTTAGCTGACGAGCTTCAGACAAGCCCCAAGGCAGCCTCAAGACTCAACAGGATCAAGAAACTGGTCCAAGACCATAACAGCTCATTGATCTTTGTACAGGGGAGAGGGCAAGCTGAGGGGCTGGGTTTCAGACTCAAACAAATGGACCCCGGAATAGAAGTACACCACGGAAGCCTCAGCAGAGAACAACGCCACAGAGTCGAGGATATGTTCAAGGAGGGGCAGCTCAAGGCGATAGTCTGCACAAGCACCCTACAGCTTGGGATTGACATTGGTGAGGTTGATTTCTGCATACAGTACCAGAGCCCCAGACAAGTAAGCGCATTAATACAACGGGTGGGGCGAGCAGGACACACCCTGAGTAAGCTAAGTGAGGGGGTTACCATCCCAGCCTATGGGGAGGATGCCCTTGAGAGTCTAGTGGCTTCAGAGATGGCGCGCAGAGAGGCAATTGAGCCTACGTTGGTGCATATGAAGCCCCTTGATGTTTTGACGCATCAGATAGTTGGGTTAACGCTGGTTGATGAAGAGGGGATAAACGCAAAAGAGGTATTTGAGTTAGCCCGGAGAGCATACCCCTTCAAGGAATACACGTGGGAAGAGTACGCTGAGCTAACAGAGTTCCTCAAACAGATAGGATTACTGAACAAGGAGGGAGAAAAGTTGAAGAAGACAGGTAAAGGACGCAGATACTACTACGAGAACCTAGGCATGATAAACGATGAAAGAAGATACCCATTCATCAACGCCATCACAGACGAGATGATAGGCACAGTAGGCGACGAGTTCTGGAGCCTCAGGGCACGAGTCGGACTCAACGTAATCCTCAGAGGCAGAGTATGGAGAATACTCCAGATAGACGAACAAAGAGGCGTACTCCATGCACTACCAAGCACCGATCCACTAGGAGCAGCACCCGGATGGGACGGAGAACTCATACCAGTAACCCGAGAGTTAGCCGAAGAAACAGGAACCCTACGCGAGACCATACTAGAAGCAGAAGATAACCTAGAATCAATCACAGGTAAACTGGATGCAGACCTAGGCAGCCTTAAGGAGATACTGGACGAGTCCAAGGCACACCTCAAATCAGGGCTACCCCTACCAAGCAAGGATAACCTGATCCTTGAAGTCTGGGACCAGTACGTAATCATTCATAGCACCCGTGGTGAGAACTTTAACAGAACCCTAGGAGCCATACTGGATACAGCCCTCAGTGAAAAAGAATTAATCTACAACTGGTGGAACGACCCATACAGGCTCCTCATCGAGGCCCCGAATAAGCTCAACGAGTACGAGATAGCGGACATCACCAACCTCATAAAATCACTGACCACAGAAGAAGCTGATAGGCTCCTCACTGATTACATGCATGCACGGTTCCCCTTTGGGTACAGGATGAAGTTCATCGCGGAACGCTTTGGAGTCATCCCAAAGGGTAAATCAATAGGCTCAGAGAGGATCGAGAACCTCTACTATAGATTCAAAGACACACCCATATACAATGAGACCATCCGTGAAGCCTACCACGAGAAACTAGACCTACCAGCATTACAAGACGTAATCACGGGCATCACAGAGGGACGTATCGAGGTCTTAACCAAGAAAGTAATCGAACCTAGTGCCTTAGCGCGCCACATCTTGGAGAAGTACGCTGATATCGAGGAGCTAATGGCAACAGACGCCACCATCACAGACCAGATACAGTACATGAAACAGAATATCGAGTCACGCCGAGTAAACCTAGCCTGCGTCAACTGCGGAGAATGGAACACCAACATAAGAATCAGGGAACTTGAAACACACCCTCACTGTGGTAACTGTGGCTCAGGGCTCCTAGCTATGATGCATCGTCGTCAAGACCCAGAACACTTCCAGATGCTTCTCAGACGCTGGAGAGAAGGAGAGGAGTTGTTCGGTGAGGACCAAGATGAGCTTGTTCATGGACGTAAGACAGCGGATATGATACTCAGTTATGGACGGAAAGCGGTAGAGGCATTGATGGTCTATGGTGTAGGACCCGTGACAAGCTATCAGGTGCTTAGCCGTATGCATCGTAGTGAGGAAGAGTTCTACAAGGACTTGCTCAAAGCCAAAATTCAGTATATGAAGACACGGCAGTACTGGGCTGATAAATAAGATATTTTACAGCCTTACCGCTTCTTATCATTGTGGTATCCCCAAGAAATCAAGGAATCAGTCGAGGAAAAACAGAGCACACAGGCATCAAACACATACTAGGTGAGATTGAACGAGCCGCAGGATTCTTCAACCAGAGCCTAGACGATTTCCTCAAAGTAGATCGTAACAACTTGAAACATATACCCGAAAGATATGTCGAGGAATGTGATGGTATCGCTGAGGCAACAGGCATACCCGAGGATATGATACTTGGAATCAACTTCGGGAAGGGACCAAGTAGCTTCTTCAGGGAAGGCTGCACCGCATTCGCGGTACCAAAGACACACTCTGTGAACGGTTACCCAATGATGTTGAAAAACAGGGACCTTGGATACAGACGCATCCACCCACAGGTACTAGCCTACAGCCGACTTGATGGCTTTAACCAGTTCCTCGGGATAACAACGGCAGGCAACGCTTACTGGTATCAAGGAATTAATGAGAAAGGATTAGTGGTCTTTAACACGGCTACCCTGTGTGGTAAATTCGATGAGGGAATGCCCACCAACATCCTCATCAGGAGAATCCTAGAGGAATGCGACACAGTAGACGAGGCGCTACAGTTCATTGACTCCAATAAACACGCTGTTTGTAGTAACTTGTTCATGGGAGACCATGAAAAAATGGTTATCGCTGAGTTGAAGAATGGGTTTCCGGTTCATGTCGAAGAGCTTGAGAAACCTGATGCCCGGGCAAATCACTATGTTTTCCATGATAATCCACCCCTCACAGATCAAACCATCATACTCCACAGACAATACACATTGACAAGATACGAAAGAGCCAAAGCGATGCTCAAAACAGTGGAAAAAGTATCCAAAGACGACATCCTAGGATTCAGTAGAGATCACGCCAACGGACCTGGAAGCTATAGTGTATGTAGACACAACGCCTACATAGGAACCCAGTTGGAAAAGCTTCTCAGTAGCAGCACCCTCAGTAGCCAGTTATTCGTTATCGCTGAGAAACCGGAGACATGGATAGCTCTTGGTAGACCATGTATGACTGAGTTTGTGCATCATAAATGGGGGGAACCGATACCAGAACATCTAGAATCGGGGAAACACTGGATCGAGAACCTGAAACAAAACTAGACCCTAGACATCTAGGGCGAAGTTTCTATGGGCTATAGCTGCTCCACTGCTCAGCGCCATGGCGATCTGTATTACTTCAGCTAGCTCTTCTTTAGTAGCTCCGGCTTTGATGGCTGCCTTGGCGTGCCCTTCAATGCAGTATGGGCATCTTGTCATGTAGGTGCATGCTACTGCGATGAGTTCCTTGGTCTTCTTATCCAATTTTCCGGGCTCGAAGACCATTTCATTCCATTTGCTCCATGCATCCATGGTTTCTTTGTCAAAGTATTCTCCTACTTTGGGGTCTCTTTTCTTCGCGTAATGATAATCCATACCATACAAGCCGTGGGTTCAGGGATTTAACATTAATCAAGACACTCTCTGAGAGTCTCAAGAGTGCGATTCAACCCATCACCAAGGTGTTCCTTCTCGTTTATCTCGTTTAATACACGCTTTATAGTATCTGATTCAAGGACCTCATCAACACGTTCTACGAGATGCTCAAGATTGACATCCCGTTGATGTACCGATATAGCTACCTTCATCTCCATAGCTCGCCGAGCGTTACCATACTGTTCAGGGTGCTTAGGCATCGGTATAATCACACTGGGTTTCCCATAACTGATACTCTGCATCAGAGTCTCATGGCCACCACGGCTTATCACCAGATCGCATGCCTCAAGATAATCAAACCGGTTCTCGATCCATGGGACTAGAATCAGGTTCCCATGGTGGACCTGTTTTGACCCACCGTTAGGGATTCCCATGGACATTATTACCTTGTAGCGATCAGGGAACTTGCTCAATATGGGTATCAGTAATTTGATTAAGGGTATTTTCTCAGCCCTTGGGCCGCTGATGCCAGCGTATATCAGTTTTTGATCTTCCCTAACCCCAAGCTCTTCCTTGATCTTATTGACATTGCTATTCTGTTTGGGGCTCTGATGTAGTATAGAGCCAACTAGTTTTACACGTGCTCCTATTCTGCGGGGTATTCTGAGGCTATCTAGACTGATGGTATATGGCTCAGGGAAATCAGGAATCAAGATGGTGCTACTGAGAGCCCATGATCGCCCCAAGGTAGTCATTATCACACCGTCAAGGGTCTTGAAGATATTGGTATCACGTTCTCTTGGTATCCTTGGTTGGAACTGGTTCAATAATGTTACAATGGGTATCTTGAGAAGCCGCGCAGCATAGATGGAGCTAAGCCTAGTATCCGCGAAGACAAGATCAGGCTCAAACGCCTGTATCGTCTGTATCTCAAACCTGACCTGATCTAGGAAAGTAAGCATGCTTCCCATACCAGACAAGAGAGTTGCCGCCTTGATGTCAATGCTTCCAGTAACATCAACATTCATACTCAAGTCTGGAGCCGAGACCACAGGCAAACCAAACTTGTGAACATAATCAACACTGTCAAGATACGTGCTGAGAAGAACCTGTCCTCCCTCAGCGACGACACTCTGGGCGATAGGCAAACTACGGGTTATGTGACCCAAGCCCATCCCGCATACACCGAAATATACACGTTTACCTTCAAACCCTGTCATCGTGTGTCTCCTCTAGTCTATGATATGTCTGATTATTTTCCCGCGGGGAGTCTCTTCTTTAAACAGTATCGCTTGGAACCTGTATATCTCTGTGCCGGGTTTCCTCCACTCGTTCTGGGGTAATCCAGCCTTGACACAACACTGTGAAAGAAACTCTTGGCTATCCCAGCCCCACTCAACAGGTACCTGTGGAAGAAGCAGCCCCCGTCTCCAGCTTTTCCCTATGATTAAACCGTCTCGGCCTATTACTATTTCATCGGGTAGTCGCTTAGGGTCATCTACTACTAGTTTCTCTGGGGGGGTTAATACACTGATCTCGATGGTTAACCCCGTCATCTCATCAGCGTTTACCGGGGGAAACCTTGGATCACTGAAGGCTGAGCTTTCCGCTGCCTCCATTACTGCATCGATAAGGGGTTTAGTAGGATATGGCAACCCGATGCATCCTCGTAACCCGTATGCGCCTCGTTTGTGCTCGTTGAGTGTGACGAATACGCCGCATTTTTCCATAAGAACTGGGTCGGTTACTCGTGATGGTTTCTCGGATAGGTCCAGCTTGTTTTCAATCACCTGTCGTGCTAGTGTTACTAGATATCTTCCCTGTTCATCGGTTAGCGTGAATAAGCGGCTTGCCCCCTTTTCTACAATCTTAGAAAATTTCTTTATAAAATGTTGGAACCCTGAAGACGCTCCAATGATTCAAGTATCTGAACCCAGTGACTGCCTCGCCAATAAACCGCCTCACACTCCACGCAACGCCAAAACTCGTCAAACACATTATAGGACTCCTCAGGTACAATTTCCTTTAGAGTAGTCTTTTCGACGGGCTCTAGGAGCCCATTGCATCGTGGGCAACGCGTATTCTTGGGGATTACATCTAGGTTGTAGACGTCTGTTATTTCTCGTAGCTGTTTCAGGGTCTCAGCTGACTCAATCAGTAATGCAGGTGTACCATTTTTTATTGACCTCTGAACCAATTCAGAGTCTCTTGTGACAAGTATTCTACCAGTTTTCAATGCCTCAGCTCGTAGCTCATCATCATCCCTGTCAACATAGTAGAGGGTATCATAGCCTAGGATTCGTAGCCATCGTGCTAGACTACCAAGCATTCCATCCAGTATGAAGCATTGATCCACAGATAATACATGATAGATGAGTTAATGAGTTTACAGATCTACGCGGCACTCCTCGCAGAGGAACTTGCCGTCAACCTCACGGAGGTCGTTGGAGTATACTTCACAGAGATCACAATAGCCTACAGTGGATGAGCTGGTGGCTGGACTGCTTTGCATTATCTCTTTCTGTTCTCTTACGATATCGAGAACAGTGGGAACTAGCCGGATGATGCTTCTATCAGTGACTATGCCTACAAGTTCACCCTTGTAGATGACCCCCAGTCTCCTGATGTTCTCTTTATCCATCATCCTCATGGCGTCCATAAGTTCAAGCTCA
>JAOZIG010000417.1:0-4514 GCA_026014515.1 Candidatus Bathyarchaeota archaeon
GCAATCATGTTGCAGCGCTAATAGTCGGATATAAGGAACCATCAGACCTGATAGGGCTACCATGGATGGACTTTGTACCCTTCAGGACTGATGAAGAATGGGAAAAAAATGTACCCCTCTGGGACCCTGACACCGATGTTTCTTATGTTAAAGAGATGAAGCTACTCCGTGACGGAACCCCTGTTATCGTTGAGGTAAGAGTCTCAAAGATATTTTGGGATGGAGAACCAGTACTCATCAGCTACGTCAGAGACATTTCTGAACAAAAAAAATACGAGTCCAAGCTAAACGCACTGCATACCTATGGTTCTAAGCTTAATGTTGCTGAGACCTACGAGGACATTGGACGAATAACGCTCAATGCAGTGAAGGAAACATTTGGTCACGATTATTGCGATTTTAATATTGTAGAAGACGATAATCTTGTACCCAATTTTATTGGGGACAATTTTCTTGAGAATAACCTTGTTCTGCATGTTGATGGCCCCGGGATAATTGTAAGGGCATACAATACAAAAGAGACTCAAATCGTTCATGATACCAGAAAAGACCCTGACTACGTGTTTGGTAGAGGACCAGCACAGTGGCTCAGCGAGTTGGCAGTCCCTGTTCTTATGCAGGATGAGGTTGTAGCGGTTATCAATATCGAAAGCAAGGAGCTAGGAGCTTTCAACGAAAGCGATAGGAAGCTTGTGGAGACATTGGGCATTCATGTGTCCGCTGCATTCAACAGGATTTTGACTCAGGCAGTAAACGCCGAGATACGTGAGATAGTTCAAAAGCAGGAGATTAGAGCCGAACAAGCGCAGGTTCTTGACAGGATGAAGGAGAATTTCATCAGTAAGGCAGTACATGAGTTAAGAACCCCATTGACTATTCTCAGGGGTTACTGTGATTTGTTGAACGACGAGGAGATGATGGAGGATAAGCAAACAAGGGATAACCTCATCTCAGCTGCTCAGAGGAACCTTGATAGACTCGAGTCTCTGGTTGACAAGCTTCTAGATAAAGAACAATTGACAGATGGACACCTGAGGTTGAATTGTCAGGTGGGGGACTTTAGGCCGGTTCTTGATACCATTGAAGGTGATGCTAGTATTTTGTTAAGACCAAAAGGCCAGACACTGAGCATCATAACTGCCGGCGAGTTTACCCCATTCTCTTTTGACTCTGAGCGGATCACTCAGGTAGTGTTTAATCTCGTGATGAACGCATCCAAGTTCTCAGTCTACAATAGTGAGATTAGGGTGAAAGCAGAAGACCTTGGCTCTGAGTTGTTTTTATCCGTATCTGATAATGGAATAGGCATTCGTGAGGAGGACATTGAACGAGTGTTTGAGCCTTTTTCTGGAATAAATGATGGCCTTAGATACCCGGGAATCGGCGTTAGTTTATCGGTTTGTAAAGGCATTATCGAGTTACATGGCGGTAGAATATGGTGTGAGTCTAAAGGCCTTGATAACGGGTCAACAATTAAATTCATTTTACCAAAGGAAACAAGTTGATTTTTCACTACACTTAGAGTCCTTACCCTTAATTGTGTTTGATTTCATTAACTGACCCTAGATGCGTTCGCTCCCCCTTGGGGAATGCTTGTTTTTGCGTGTTTCGCGCCCATCTTGTTAGCAACTCTGTGGGGGGTCTGGGTATTGGTATCAATAGGTTGCTTGTTCTGGTTTATGGTATGTTTTTTGTGTGGGGATTGGATCATATTGGTGCGATAGAATTGGGTGAGAGATGGAAGTATAGTGGTCCTATTTTTGATGCTCATACACATATTGGAGCCATTAACGAGATCGAGGCGATGATCAAGATCGAGGACGAGTACGGGATAAAGAAACAGCTGGGAATCGTCCATGATGTAGAGGGCTTCAAGGAGGCAAAAGAGAGATACGGTGATCGTTTTGTCTTCGCCAAGTATCTTTCCTTGAAGGATATAGCTCAGTTTAACGTGGAGCCTGTATTGGCGCAGATCGAGACGCTGCTCGTTGAGGGCTTCAAGGTTGCCAAGACTTGGTTTGGTCCAAGATGGAGGGACTGGCACAGCGTTGCTGAGGGGTTCAGGGTGGATCATCCTAGGCTTGCGCCTATCTATGAGGCGTTGGTGGAGCGGGATATTCCGTTTATCATCCACATCGGTGACCCTGATACCTATTATGGTAACCAGTACAAGGACTCAGCCAAGTACGGTACAAAAGAAGCACACCTAACCGAACTTGAGAACCTACTGAAAACATACCCGGGTTTAAGGTTCCAGATACCCCACTTCGCAGCACAGCCCGAGATACACAGACTGCCTCACCTAACGGAGTGGATGGAAAAGTATCCTAACTTTGTGATGGATACGGCGTCAAGCCGCTGGATGGCACGAGAACTCAGCAAGGACACCGAGAAATCACGTGAGTTCATCATCAGATACCAGAACAGGATACTCTTCGGCACTGATCTCTTCGCTCGTAAAAGCGATGACCTCCCCTATTATGATGGGAGATACGTGGCTCAACGGGTACTCTTTGAGACACGTGAACATGGAACACCATTACCATTCAATGACGCGGATACCGAGAACACTGGAGGTACCTTCATCAACGGACTGGATCTACCGGACAAGGTCTTAAGGAAGCTATACTGGGAGAACGCCCAGAGCTTCTACGACGCCTAATCGGCAGACCATCCGGTTCCTATTTCTTTGATGTGGGTATTTTCTATTATATCTGTGAAAGTTGAGGGTATAATTGATGCTTGAAAAAGTTGTAGGGTTATTTTGCTAATTTAGCTGAGAATATTTCGGCAAGGTGGTTTGAGATTTCTATTAGTAGAGACCAGATGTACTCGTTTGGTGGGGTTCTGAGGGATTTGTCTCCGCCGTCAAGTGGCTGTTTTACTACATAGTCTGGTTCGACGCCGATGTGGTCGTGTGCTATTCTGTTTGGTGCTGCTATCATTGGTATGGTCATTGATGCGAGTATTGTGGATAATAGGACGATGCCGAGTATCTTTTTGTTTAGACTCATACCCCAAAGTAGCTATTTTTTAGTATAAGAAACTATTTCGTGTTATCATTAAATAAGTATAAAATCTGGGACAATAAAAATGAAACAAGAGCTTAACCCTTAGAGGGTAAAAATCTCTTCTCCCGCATTTTTTGGGGTCTATTGGTGAATATATCTGAAACTGTTTACTATCCATGCATTTAGTATTTTTATCTAATATCGTTTTTTTCCGTAATATTGCTGTTTTTTCTTTCTATCATATTCACGGTTAGCCTGAATTCTGTAATTACTCCAAGAACTAGCCCAGTATATCTGATTTCTTATTATCCAATAGTGAGATTTACAGGATAGAGTCCAATTACCAATAGAAGGATAAAGCGTGATCGTTTTTCCGTTCCAGTTTAAACTCCAGTCTGTTGGTTTAATAGGCGTTACAATTAATTCTCCACATCCACAAGGACATCGATGAATAGCTGTAGCAAATGGAATTGATATATACAGAATCCCTTCCTTTATATCATCGGGCATTAGTTCAACAAACTTATGCTTGATGGTCTTCCTCTTCATTTAATGCCTCCTCATTGACAATTTTATTTGTGAAGATACTATAGACTATATGATGAGATTGCGGTAAATCAGCATAATATCCACATATTTGCTTCCATTTAATAACTGCAAGGGTAGCGTTGAGAGAATTTATGTCAGCTATTTGAATATTATTGGAGTATACGTTCTCTTCAGGGGGAGTAAATGAAATTCTATCAGATATATGTTCGTTATAAGAAGTGGTCACGGTGGTTACTCTAACTATTCCACTGAGACTGTTATCATTGAGTTCGAGTCCAATTCCCACATCAATGAAAGATATATCATTCCCTACAAGATAATCAATAATAATTTTCTTAGCAGTTCCATCATCAATACATATAAAAACAAAGTTCATTGAGGCTAATTCAACTGCATTGGATTGATCTAGATAATAAGGATGAATTATAATTCCACGTCTCATTTGGGAATAGATCTCAGAAAAGTGTTCAACTTTTGTTAGTTTCTTTTCAAGGTCCTCGACTGAAGGCGCACCAGGACATCTAAAAGCGTTATGTTGAAGAAAAGTGTCCCCATCAAATAGATGAATTTCTTTTACATTTATTTTCGCTATAAGATCAAAAATGTAGGCTCCTGTTCCACCGAGCCCTATTATTGCTATCTTGTCTTTGTTTAGTTTCTCATTTAGACTAATTGTTGATGCACGACTAGAAGCCGTATCGTAATAACGAAATATTGATGCATCGCTCTCCGATCTAATAACAGGAAATGTCTTGGATGTAATTGAATTATCAATGACATGAACATGACTTTCTAGCATTCTAATGTATGTGGTCATTTTTTCATAATAGTCATTATAACCACCTTTTGGTTTCTGTGAGAAAGAAAAATTTGCTACAAGTCCTGATTCGATTAAATGATTTTGAGTTGAATTTATGAGATAGGGTATTTTCACGCCATTGGAATCACATGGAC
>JAOZIG010000417.1:4524-19195 GCA_026014515.1 Candidatus Bathyarchaeota archaeon
CGTTCTCCAACCCATAAAGCTACATGGTTTCCTGGTTTTGTAGTTTTATTTCCCGCTAGATCTAATTGAGAAGCTAAGGTTCCATACATCACTTTTTTTTCTGAAGTAATATAGGGAATATGGCTAATTACGAGGTGACCATTTTTAATAGCAACCTCATAGCCCTCATCCTGAAGCTTCTTTAGATCTTCACTACGACTTATCAGTTCGAGTGACATCGAAGACCATGCCGCTCTTAACATTTACTTCTTGGCCCTCTACTAGCGTACCTTCGCGGTTTTCTTTTGGGCCACGACTGTATTGAACTGTAAACATTTCTGTATTTTTATGTGGAGGAGGAAAAGCCAGTTCAACAACCTGGGAATAATTGATTTTGGCTTCGTACCATTCTTTTTTTTGTGCATTCACAAATAATTGATATTTCTTTTTTTCACTCATAGAGACCATCTCATACTCACTGAGATATCTGGTCTTTATTTTAGTATGAGATAAGTTTTATGTTTATCCCATAATACATAATAGAAGAAATAAACTTCATGTGATAAAAAGGATCAATAGCCCTAGTGGAGGGCAGATTAGAATTCACTCCTTTAGCATCTTTTATAGATTTTTACCCCAAATTTCTATAGTTAAGTAATACTTGATAACCTATGGTCAAGTCCAGAGACTATAATGGTTCAGCTCCACTGTTAAACGGATATTTATCTGATCATGAGTCGCCTGAGAAGGTGGTTTCTATTGCTGTTGAGCCTTTTCCTGTGTATGTTGAGGATTGGAGGGACTCTAACAGGTTGAACTTTGATTTCACGTTGACTGGGTTGACTGATAAGCGGCTTGTTATCAGGTTCATCAAGGCTGCTGTTTACGATGAACAGGATAAGCTGGTTACGTTTAGGCATCTGAATCATAACGCGGTGGGGGTTTCTGGGATTCAGACTATAGGTAACACTGAGATTGATGGTAGAGAAACCATTGATCTGTTTAATCCGTTTCACAGTTTCCCCAAAAACGTACTCTTGTATAAGCTCAGGTACATGTTCACGTTCCGTGACCCGGAGACAGGAAAAGAATACTACTATGGGAACACCATCATACACCCAACAGTTTACCATCAAAAAGTAGAGCTAACACTCCCCGTCAAAGGACTAATCACCATACTCGATGGACACGACTACTACTCCCATCACAGAAGATTCGCCATGAACCTAGTACGAAACATCACCAACAACACCTTCTGGTCAAACTTCAGTAGATACTCAGTTGACCTAACCCTTCTAGGCGAGGATGGGAACACGCGAAAAATGACCCCAGAAGAGTATCCCAGCAACTATGATTTCCACTTCACAGACATCACCAAGTTCTACACCCATGAAGCCACCGTCTACGCCCCAGCAGATGGAGAGATAGTAGAGATTGTTGATGACTTGGATGATCTCTATGATACCCGGTTTGACTTCGACCAAGCCATAGCTGATAACAGGGTCAAGGACCTAGCCGGTAACTATATCATCATAAAACATAACGAGTCGGAGTACAGCCACCTGTTCCACCTACTCAAAGACGGCATCGACGTCTCAGTAGGAGACCATGTATCAAAAGGAGAAAGAATCGCCAAGATCGGGTTCAGCGGAGCATCAACCACATACTCCCATCTACATTACCAACTTCTTGATGGAGTTGATTTCTTGAAAGCTAACCCGCTTCCATGCAGATTCTCCAATGTCTCTTTGCTGAATGGAAAACAAGCCATTCGATACGAGAAGGCATGTATTGATACTGGGGATATTCTTTTCCAAGAGTAGCTGGGGGGAATGACACGGGTTTATTGGTACCAATAGAATCAATTAGGAAACCATGGGGCTTCTGGGCTCGTTTTTATTGGTACCAATAGGCTGATTTTTGGCTGAAAAGGAAGGAGAAAGAAGGCTCACTTTGTATTGGTACCAATAGATTCGAGACCGAAAGAAAAGGAGAATTGATCCCCCTCCCCTCCGATTATTGGTACCAATACCTGAAACCTAGTCAAAAAACGGGAAAAAGAGAGATTCAGAACCCTTGGTTATTGGTACCAATAAAACCCAACCAGAGAGGAGAAAAAACATACCCCCAAAACGTATTGGTACCAATAGAAACACCAGTAGCCAAACTCAAATGAGAAGAGTATCAGCGCACCTATCACCTATTGGTACCAATAAACTGATGTGACCCGCCGACACCGCATATTTGAAACCGAAATAACCCCCACAATACGAGCAATACACCAACGACTCACCAAACTAAACACATCAAAGGAAATCAACCACGAAAAACAACAGTTATTCCGGCTTCTATGGAGACTACATCAACACCGCACAGGACCACCACACTACCCGGAGATAACACGAGACGAGATAGACAAGCTTCTAGACTCTACGCGACACATGCTTGAGTCTGATTAACTTATTTACCCGATCCACAGTTCGGTACACATGAAATCCAACAGCCTTGTCCCCGAGTTATCCATCACCGACTACCAACAGACACTCCACTTCTACACAGAGATACTAGGATTCAAAATCGAGTACCAAAGAGAGGAAGAAGGATTCGCATACCTATCACTGGGAGAATCCCAGATAATGATAGACCAGATAGGCTTGACACGTACATGGATGACAGGAGAGTTCGAGTACCCCCTTGGACGAGGCATCAATCTACAGATTGAGGCACCGGATGTTGACGCACTGCTTGAAAGATTAAACCACCATAACATCAGTCTCTTCATGGAGCTTGAGGAAAAATGGTACCGAAAAGACGACCATGAGGTTGGGAACAAGCAGTTCCTTGTACAAGACCCAGATGGCTACCTACTACGGTTCTTTGAGGACCTTGGTTCAAGATCCCTAAAAAAATAGAGCCGGTATATAATCAGGTTATTTCGTACTCGTAAATTACTTATCCTGTTTCTGTTATTGAGTTTCATAGGAGTCTAAATAAAATGAGTAAATCGAGTTTACCCCTACGCAGCGAGGTGCCCATCGAGGAAACATGGGACCTTGAAAGCGTCTACCCAAGCCACATGGAATGGGAAAAAGCATACAGTGAACTCACAAACCTATTACCCGAACTACAAGCATACCAAGGCAAGATCAAACAAGGACCAACCCAACTACACCAATACCTTGAGCTAGCCCAAAAAGCAGGAGTAAAAGCAGGCAAGATACGCAACTACGCCAGCAACTATTACAGCGTTGATACTACAAACCAGCGTAACGCGGCACGAGTAGGACAAGCGCGAACTATACTATCACAGCTTCAGGCAGCTATCGCCTTCTTTGAGCCCGAGTTAATGGAGATCGGATTAGATACGGTTCAGAAATGGGTGGATTCAACACCAAACATCGCCTACTTCAACCACGCACTGGACAAGCTACGCCGTAAACAGATGCATGTACGCAGCGCAGATGTCGAAGAAGTACTAGCCATGACATCTGATCCTCTTGGCGGTCCATCCACCATCTACAGCTCCTTGAATAACGCTGATCTATCATTCAAGCCAGCAGTATCATCAAAGGGAGAAGAGATCGAGGTAGGACAAGCCAGCATAGGCGGCTTAATCACCAACCCAGACAGAGAGACAAGACGCACAGCCTTTGAGAACTACTCTGATGGTTACCTAGGAGTGAAGAACACCATGGCGGCTACCCTCATCGCCCAGCTGAAGGGGGATGTCTTCAACATGAGGACCAGAAACTACGAGTCCAGCCTCCACGCATCCATGGGACGCAACTATATCCCAGTCGAGGTATACCACAACCTACTAAAGGTCTTCCAGAAGAACCTACCAACATGGCACCGCTACTGGAGACTAAGAAAGGAAATCATGGACGTAGACACGTTCCACGTATACGACATCAAGGCACCATTAACCACAACTAAACCACAGGTATCATTCAAACAAGCAGTAAACTGGATCAGTGAAGGCTTAGAGCCCCTCGGAGAAGAAATCGTACAGGTCATCCAAAGAGGCTGCCTAGAGCAGCGATGGGTGGACCGTGTAAGAAACAAGGGCAAACGCAATGGAGCCTTCACCAGCGGCACAGCCGAGACCTATCCATTCATCATGATGTCATGGGCAGGCGACCTATTCAGCTTAAGCACATTGGCTCATGAGCTTGGTCACGCCCTCCACAGTTACTACTCGTGGAGAACCCAGCCATACATCTATGGAAGATACAGCTTGTTCGAGGCAGAGGTTGCATCAAACTTCAACCAAGCAATGGTCAGGGACTACCTCTTCAGAACACAGAGAAGCCGAGAGTTCCAGATAGGTTTAATCGAGGAAGCCATGAGCAACTTCCACAGATACTTCTTTATCATGCCCACCCTAGCAAGGTTCGAGCTAGAAGCCCACACAAGGGCAGAGGAAGGTAAGCCCTTGAGTGCGGACAGCCTCATCGATTTGATGGCTGAGTTATTCAAGGAAGGCTATGGTGACGAGGTGGAGTTTGACCATGATCGTATAGGCATCACTTGGGCGCAGTTCGGGCACATGTACATCGACTTCTACGTCTACCAGTACACTACAGGCATCAGCGGAGCCCATGCATTAGCCAAACCCATACTCGCAGGAGACCATGACGCAGTTGAACGCTACCACAGCTTCTTGAAAGCCGGTGGATCACGGTACCCCACGGAGAACCTGAAGATGACAGGCGTAGACCTCACAAAACCTGAGCCAGTGGAAAGCGCCTTCCAGTACCTAGCTGGACTAGTTGACCGCTTAGAAGAATTGTTCAACTAAACAACTCTATTTTCCCTATTTATCTCAGTTCTAAAAATTAAATCAAATAAAAAACGAAACCATGACCCAATGGGTCTGGTCAATCAGTCCAGAGGCTTAGTACCTTGCTGGCCTGTGCTTCTTGTAGCATTCTTGGCAGTATACTGGACGTCCTTCCGTTGGCTTGAACGGAACTTCTGTCTCTTTTCCGCACTCGGAACATGTAACCTTGTGCATCTCGCGTGGACCGCGGTCGTTGTACCTGCGCCTTTCTCTATAACCCATAACTTTCACTCCTATTGTGTGACTATACCTAGAATATTTCTTAGGATACTCCTAGTACGCACCTTGAGCGGCTATCCCGACACTTAAAGCATCCTATAAAAAAGCTGTAAAAAAGGCTGTTTTTAATATTTCTAGGAAATAAAAATTCACAACGCTATTACTGGATATGATAAAAATCAGGTAATCTATTGATTTAAGGATGAAAAAAGGGATGTTATCAGTTTATTTCGCGTCCCAAGATACCTGATAGACAACCTACCGCCCCCGCAGCCTTGATCAACTCATTGATAGCCACAGTTCTATACTCGATACCAATATCATCGTAAAACGCCTCTGTAACAGGGTTACCCCCGGGCATCAGTATCCTTCGCGGAGCCAAAGTAACAAAGTTCAAAGGCATCCCCTTGACGGCCTCATCAAGATCAGGAATAAAGTACACAGAGAAACCCCGATCACGTAGCTCAGCCACGGCATCATAGGGGACACGTCCCGGCCAGCATAACGCTAAATCCTTGTCAACGATCCTCAAGGTGCCCATCAGGTGCATGCTGCCATAGGGTAATCCTACGTGAATTACATCTACATCCATTTCTTCAAACAAGTCGGTTAGTTGCCACAATGCCTCATGGTTTGTCCGGTGCCCGGTAGCTACCATCACTGTATCCTCGTCTATCCACGCCGCATCAGCGCCCTCAAAGACACCGGTTCCTCTAATGCTTTCTAGGATGGGTATGCCTAGTTCTGCTAATCGTCTTGCTACCCAGCGTTCCTCGCCTGCTCTCACTGTGGAGGCGGGTCTTGCTAGTATTGCTCCTTCTGGGGTCATGAACATGAGGTCTGCTACGAACATCTGGTTCGGGGTTGGGGTGCCCGGTGGATCAACATAGTGTACCTCCACACCTTCTGCCTTGTATGCTTCGGCTAGTGTGTCGTGTTGTCGTGATGCTTGTTCGGTGTCTGGTATTGCCAGCATCTGGACTGAGTCTGGGTCAACGAGTTCACCCATCTCTTTTCCCGGTCTATGAAGTAGGACTGATTTGAGTGGTTTGTACTGTGTGTTTATCCCGCAGTCCGCCCAGAGGTCGCCTATCTCTTCCCGGGTGGTTCTTGTTCGTGGGGACCAGCCTTTTCCGCCATATGCTGAGTGTTTTGAGAGGTCTTTCATGGATAAGGATGGTATCACGGGTTTATTGACCCTTGCCTTGGGAAACCATATAGGCTGGGCCTGCATTCTTGTGGTCTATGTTAGAGACAACCGTGCTGATCTTAGCCGCGTTTATCATCTTCATTGCTAGCACGGTAAAGGGATTAACCGGGTTCGGGTTTGCTTTAACCTCCCTACCATTGTTGTCTATTTTTCTCGCACCCCAAACAGCGGTACCCCTCATCACCATCTGCAGCGTCTTCCTTGACGGATACACGTTATACGAGGCTAGAAAAGAGGTTCAATACAAGGAGATCACAGTCTTGATAGCATCAGGCATCATAGGCATGATCATCGGAGCATACTTCTTAGTCTCCCTTGAGACACAGATTCTCAAGCTCGTCATAGGCATAGTCACTGTGCTATTCACAATAGCCTCCTATATGGGGCTCAGATGGGAGATAACAAACACAAAACTAGCAAGCATACCAGTAGGTTTTCTCAGCGGACTACTCGGAGGCGCTATTTCCATCAGCGGACCACCCATCGTACTATTCTTCAACAACCAAAGAGTCGAAAAGAAGACCTTCAGGGCAAACCTCATCGCATATTTCTTCTGCCTCTACCTAGCCACGGTCCCAGCTTACTTCTACGGAGACCTCATCACAAGTGAACTACTGTATTCCTCTGCGTTACTTGTGCCTGTGATGTTTATCGGGGCAACTCTAGGGATACGGTTGTCTCGTAAGGTTGATGAGACTCTCTTCAAGCGAATAGCCTTGTTACTGATACTGGTTACTGGGTTTATGGCGATTCTAACCGCTGTTGGAATTATCTAGTCTCTAAGATAGATTATCTGGTCATCTCTTTGGACCAGTTTATCAAGGATACTGAGCGCATCCTGCTTTGATGAGATCTCAGTCATACGTATACGCAGATCAGATGCGTGAACCGCCCCCATAAAGTACCTTGGGAGAACCCGCCTCATAGTCAAAACACCGTCTTTCTCCCCAGAGAAATCAATGAGATACATGAGATGCCTGATGCACGTGGCTTTACGCTCCTCAAGCAAAGGCTCACTAAAAGCACCCCCAAGCAAGCTTGACCGCAACTCAGAGATAATCCATGGGTTACCTATGAGCCCCCGTCCCGGCATAACTGCATCAACACCGGTTTTCATCATCTCTACTGTATCAGTGCCAGTGAATACTCCACCGTTTCCAACCACGGGAATAGAGACAGTCTCAACAACTTCTTTGATCATATCATAGTTTACGGGTTCACCGAACTTTTTCTCTCCACTACGCCCATGCACGGTAATGGCAGCGACACCAGCATCCTCAAGCACCATTGATAACTCGGGGGCATTCAATTCTCTTCGGGACTCGCCTAACCTAATCTTGCATGTCACAGGGATTGAAACTGATTTGACGACTGAGGAAACAACCTCCCCCGCCTTGATTGGTTCGCCCATTAGTGAGACTCCTGCACCGTTCTGTGTGAGAGCCTTTACAGCGCACCCCATGTTGATGTCAACATAATCAAAGCCCATTGACTCGATGACTTGAGCAGCCTCAGCCATGGTATCTGGCTCATCGCCAAATATCTGGGCACCATGCATATGGGCGCCATCTGGTTTCTTCAACATTCTTGTTGTCCTTGGGTTCCCACGTGCAACAGCCTCACAGCTAATCATCTCGGTGCACATGAATGGAGCATCAAACTCAGTTAGTATCCGTCTATATGGGTAATCAGTGTAACCGGCTAGAGGAGGTAGTAACAACTTCGCCTCTTTGAGTCGTTTGATGAACTCTGCGCCGGTCATAGGCATCCCTTTGGGGGTGCTGAGTATAAACCCATTGAAAAAAACTGGTTTAGAAATAGGAGAGGGCTTGTTTATAGTCCTCTAGTAGGTCCTCTGGGTCCTCTATCCCTATGGATGCCCTGACTAGGTTCTCGGTGATGCCCATGCTTAGCTGCTGCTCCTTGCTTAATCCACCGTGAGTGGATATACATGGAATAGTAGAGATAGTATCAACACCGCCCAGACTGGTCGCCAGCTTAACAAGTTCAAGCTTGTCAAACAGCTTTGTAATCGCGGGTATTCCTCCCTCCACCTCGAAAGCCATCAAGCTACCAAAGCCAACCATCTGCTTCTTGGCTATCTCATGCTGTGGGTGGCTCTTTAGACCCGGATAATGGACGCGCATGATCTTGGGGTGGTCCTCAAGCATCTTCGCCAGCTCCATTGTGTTGCTGTTCATGCGTTCTACTCTGAGCGCCATGGTCTGGATACCTGTGATCAATAGGAATGCACCGAATGGGTCCAGTGTCTGACCGTAGTCGCCCCTCATGCTCTTGATCTTTCTGATGTTCTGCTTGGTGCTTGCCGCTGCTCCACAGACCACGGTGTGATGCCCTGATAGTGATTTGGTTGCGCTCTCGACAACGATGTCTACACCTAGTTCCAGTGCCCGCTGGTTCATGGGTGAAGCAAATGTATTGTCTAGGATTGTGGTAACGCCGTGTTTCTTAGCGATCTTTGTCGCCTTCTGGATATCAACTAGCTTCAGCAATGGGTTTGTCGGAGTCTCAAGGTAGAGCAGACTGGTCTTGTCTGTGATCATATCTTCGATCTCTTCAACCTTCGCTGCATCAAAGAAGTGGCTAGTGATTCCACGCTTCTCAGGCATAGTCTTGAACAGCCTGAAGGTCTCGCCGTAGAGGTCGTTCTGGGCAATGACCTCATCCCCATTCTCGACTACGCTGTTGATGGCTGCGGTGATTGCCGCCATTCCTGCTGAGAAGACTGCGGCGTCCTCGCTGCCTTCAAGGTCAGCTATTTTGAGTTCTGCTGCTCTTTGGGTTGGGTTTCCTGTGCTTGTGTAGGTGTAGCCTGTTTTCTTTCGGCTGTAGAGTGCGATTAGGTCTTCTACGTTTGGGATTGAGTATGTTGTGGTTTGGTAGATGGGTGTGACAACGCTCCCATAGTTGGGGTCTGCGCCGGTTCCCACGTGGACGCATCTTGTTGATGGTCCATATTTTTTCTCAGTGTTCATATTACTACCTCGTGTGTCCTGTTCTTTTAGGATTATAGCAAGGGTATTAGTCTAGACTAAATTTAAGCCTGTTCATCAAAAACACAACCAAGACAGATAACAAGCCTATTTTGAGTAAACCCCATCAAACATTTGTCTTGATTGTGGGCTCAACCAAGTAACGTACGATAATGTAGACAGTTGCTAACTCTATCAATACCCCCATGTAGTAGGGATAATTTGCATTCAACTCGTACATAAACCCAAAAATGAGTCCAGCCGGAACCAAGGCAAAGCTACGAATGGTACCCATCAAACCTAGAATACGTCCACGCATCTCCTGTGGGATAAGATCGGCTCGTAACGCGTTGAGGGATGGGAAAAAGAACACTGTTGCGACTTGGAAGAGGATGTTTGCTATCATCATTTGTCTGTAGCCTGTGATCATGGTAAACGCGATGAGGGTTGGCGTCGATATGAGGTACCCTATGAGCATCGCCTTCTTTCTACTAATAGAATCAATGAGTTTCCCAGAGGGGAACCCGGCTAGCATCATAGCTACTGTGCCTACTGTGGTGATTACACCCCACTCTAACCCGGTTACACCCACTTTGTCGAATGCAAATAACGAGTAATATGTCGCGAATAACGGGTACTCGAAACTCATCAACAAATACACCAACGTAACGACTTTAACATCACGACCAACTCCCTTCCAAGCCTCAACAATAGAGCCAAAAGACTCCCTCATTGAAGACACCAGTTCTTTTGAGCCAAGTTGATCATCAATCTCAATGGTCTCCTTGAGGAACAGCCACCTTATCGATGCAATCCCCATCGAGACAACGAAAACAATCCCATATACAAACCGCATTCCACTGAGCATGCCCTGTTTTTCCACTAGGTATCCTGCGATGATGGGTCCAAAGAACGCCGGGATACCTGGCAGTAGCCAGATGAGTGTGTACCCGAAGCCTCGTTTATCGCTTGGGAGTGAGTCGGCTTCTATTGCTTCAAGGGCTGGCTGGTAGATGTGACTCAGGCTAGATACTATCATGGCTACTAGAATTAGCCTCCAGTCCCATGCGAGGAGATAGAAGCCGTAGCTTAGTGCTGCTCCAAACGTGAATATGACGATGACTTTTCTGCGTCCATACTTGTCCGCGATGAACGCCCCGGGTATCCTGATAAACGCTAGAATGGCGCTGCCAACCGAGTCCATGATACCAATAATGAACGGTGTGGCTCCAAGCTCTCTGATATACAAGCTTCTGAAGGGAGAGTACAGGCTGTTGGTAAACCCGAAGAGCATGTAGCTAGCTATCAGAACCAGCAGGTTGCCTCTTAGAAATCCCAGCTCCTCTCGTACCCGTTTCATTGTTAACTAACAGTAGGCTGGAGTAATTGATAAAATAGTATCGATAACCGGGTCTGTAAAATTTCCTTTATAAACAAGCTTAAACTTTCAACAATAAAATATGAAACATGGACCGGGAGAACACCATCATCATCGCAGCGGTCATATTCATACTCGCAGTGGTCATGTTCTCTCCACATGAAACAGAGACAACGGAGCCCCAAACAATCAAGATAGGGGTGTTAACGAATAAAGAAACAAATGCGTCTGATGTGTTCTTAGCAAGCCAAGCGATAAACGATGTAAACGAGTATTGTTTGAATCATTCACTTCCATTCCAGTTTACCCCAGTCTACAAGTGTAACCAAAATAGCCCGAAAAAAGCCAAAGATATGACAGACGAGTTCTACAGAGAAGACGTATCAATAATAGTAGGGTATCACTGGGGGAGTACGCTGGATACATGCGACTACCAGAGCAGAAACTATGGGATGGTGATAATCTCACCATACTCTAATACAGCGGTTAACCGCGAGGTTTACAGACACATTTTCCAGTTGACCCCAATGGATATTCACGAGACACAGGTTGTTGCTCGGGTTATGGTTGATCTGGGGTATATGGAGACTACGCTTTTCGCTTCTTCACATGCAAATCAGGTGGGCTACATTGTTGAGGAGTTCAATTTTTTGTGGTTTTAATGGTTTTTTTTTTGGGGTTGGGTGGGTGGGTAAACTCAACACTGATACATGAAGGCATAAGAGACGAAGCTTATGTCAATGAAACCTTATCAAAGCTAGAAGAAATGGCTGTTCCAAACATCCCCATCATAGCCGCTGAGACATTCATATCTGGTCCGTATTTCTCTGAGATACATAATCACCCAAGCTTACTAAATCATACATGGTTCGCCACAAGCCACTCCAACTGGAACTATACGGATACTCTATCCGCTATCCCGGAGTTAGCAGAAATGAAAATAATTAACCCCAATTTAGACAGAGAACCAGATCAGTCAAACCCCAAGTACCAAGCACTAAACAGTCTATACTATGCTGAGTTTGGTGAGAATATGACTCGTTACACCGGGAACGTCTATGATGCGGTCTGGTTATCAGCCCTAACCGTCATGGAGACAGGTGAATACAACAACGTGACATTCATCGAGACCTTCCCAGAGATAGCCCAAGACTACACTGGTGTCTCAGGTAACTGTAGCCTTGACCAGTATGGGGACAGACTCCACGCAGGATACAATATCTACAAGTATGTACTACGAGGGGAGAATGTTTACCTCAAAGAAATCGGCTACTGTGATACCTCCCTACCGGGAATCCAGTGGACTGAACTACAGTAAAGGGTAGGTTTCCATTCACCTCATCCCGTCAACGTTTCATGTAAATTTTTCTTTATAAACAAGCTTAAACTTTCAATCTAGATAACATGAAATATGGATCGGGAGAACACCATCATCGTAGTGGCGGTATTATTCATACTGGCTGTGGTTATGTTCTCCCCATTGGAATCCGAATCTGAGGAAATCAAATTAGTCAAAATTGGTGTAATGACGTATAGTGAGAAAACAAACGCTTCTGAAGTTTTTCTAGCTGCTCAAGCGATAAACGAGGTTAACCAGTACTGCTTGAATCATTCACTTCCCTACAGGTTTCAACCAGTGTATAGATGTAACAACATGGACCCACCCCAGACCATTCAATTAGTGGACGAGTACCACGAGAACAATGTATCAATAATCTTAGGTTTCAGATGGTCAGGCACACTGGACGCATGTGACTACCAGAGTAAGCACTATGGGATGGTGATTGTCTCACCCTATGCGTCTACATCGTTTCACCGTGATATTTACCCCCATATTATCCAGTTGATGCCCATTGATATTCAAGAGACACAGGTAGTTGCCCGGGCTATGGTTGAGCTTGGGTTTATGGAGACGGTGGTTTTCACTGAGAACTACAATATGCATCCTGGATACATGGTGGACGAGTTCAGAAGATACTATGAGGAGATGGGAGGCGAAGTAAATGATACAATTGTATATGGTTTCTCACAAAACCTAGCTCAGATAAACGAGACCTTATCCAGACTAGAAAACGCAGTACACCCGAACACCGCCATCTTTTACCCTGAAACAGTTCCATACACTCAATACTTCCACGAAATACACAACCACCAGAGCCTACTGAACCATACATGGTTCTCAACAAGCTACGCAAAAAGTAACTATACCGCAGAGCTATCAGCTTCCTTAGGGCTAAAGGAGATCGAACTCATTCACCCCGATCTGGACACGACACCAGACCAGTCAAACCCAAAGTACCAAGCACTAAACAACTTATACTATGCTGAGTTCGGGGAAAACATGACACGTTACAAGGGTAACATCTACGACGCTGTATGGTTATCAGCCCTAACAGTCATCCAGACAGGGGAATACAACAACCTAACATTCATCGAGACATTCCCCAAGGTAGCGCAAAACTACACTGGAGCATCAGGTAACTGCAGCTTAGACCAGTACGGTGACAGACTCAACGCAGGCTACAACCTCTACAAATATGTCCTCCGTGGCGAGGACATCTATCTCAAAGAAATAGGCTACTGTGATACGTCAAAACCAGATATAGATTGGATAGAACTAGAGTAAAGGTAGGTTTCCAGTCACCTTGTCGATGAACTGCTCCTGATGAGGCCCAATACCGATACAAGTCGTAGTACCCGGAGCCACCTCAGTGTGCCCCGCATCCTGAATCAAAACATAAGTAATATCCAGTGACTCCGCTTTCTTGGCTAACTCCTCAAGCTCCTCAAAGCTATCACCCTGTAACGCTACCTTCTTGGCTCCCTCATCCCTCCACCTACGCCAATGCTTGGTCTGTGTACGCTTACACTCCTCACTACAGCTAACAGCCGCGTGACAAGCCTGCGCAATCATCTTGCCGACGCTCATGTTGAGGTCGGTGCGCATGACTATGACCATCTTGTAGGTGAATGGACTGCCCTTAGCCATCTAGGGTACCAGCCTGTCACGGTCACGTGGGAACATGCAGCACTCACGGATGTTGTCTTGTCCGGTTACTGTCATGGTGATGCGCTCCATGCCGATGCTCCAGCCTGCGTGGGGTGGTGCACCATACCTGAACGCCCCGATGTAGTACTCGAAGTTGTCTGGGTTCAAGCCCTTGTACTTGATACGCTCCGCCAGAAGCTCCGGTAGGTGAATACGCATTGTACCGCTGCTGATCTCTATACCACTGTATAGGCAGTCGAAAGCACGTACTATCTTGTCACCGATCTCCACGTTACCATAAGTCTCCTCAAGGTACTTGGCGTCGGCCTCATTCTCCTTGTTGTAGGGCATAGCGTAGAACGCCTTCTGGGCACCAGGCCAGTCCTTCAAGAAGAAGGCTTCCTTGCCGACAAGCTCTGTAAGCAGCCTCTCCTGTGTCTTTGTGAAGTCGTCGCCCCACATGATGGTCTCACCCTCACCCTGAAGCAATTCAATAGCTTCAGTGTAGGTGACTCTGCGTAATGGTAGCTCTGGTACCGTGAGTTCTCTGCCGAGTAACTCAAGCTGCTCAGGCGCCTTCTCCTTGGCGGTCTCAAGCATATGGGCTAGAACGCCTTCTAAGACACTCATGACAGTCTCGTCGTTGCTGAAGGCTTGCTCGATGTCCATCTGGCGTACCTCGTTCAAGTGTGTTGGAGTGTTGAATTTCTCTGCTCTCCAGATGGGTGTGATTGTGAAGACTTTCTCGAAGCTGATGGCACACATCTGCTTGTAGAGCTGTGGGCTCTGGGCTAGGAACGCCTGCTTGTCGAAGTATGGGATGGCGAATAGGTCTGCTCCACCTTCTGAGGCTGATCCTATGATGCATGGGGGTGTGAACTCCATGTAGCCGTTGTGGCTCAAGTATTCCCTGAAGGATGTTACCAAGGTGTTCTGTACCGTGAAGATGGCGTTGCTTGTTGGGCTCCTGAAGTCGAGGAAACGATAATTGAGTCTTGTGTCAAGGTCGCTCTTCTTGTTCTCCAATATATCAACGGGCAGAGGCTGCTCACTCTTATTC
>JAOZIG010000108.1 GCA_026014515.1 Candidatus Bathyarchaeota archaeon
TTTATCGCTGAGATCGGTGAAAACATCACCTACACGTACACGGTGGGGAACAACGGTTTCACCGCAGCCAAGAACATCACCTTGATTGATGATGTCTGTGGCTCACCAAAGTACATAATGGGTGATACTGATCTCGATGAACAACTGGACATAACCGAGGTATGGACCTTTAACTGCAGCCACATCGTGACAGGCCCACCGGGTATACTGGTTAACGAGGTGAACGTCACCACCACGAGTCATGAGCTTGACCCACTTGATAACACGGACACGTGGACGGTTATCGTCTTCAGGCTGGGCTTGGATGTCAACAAGACCCTAATTGATCCACCGGATGGAGTCGCCTATGTGGGTGACCCTGTAGTGTTCTTGGTGAATATCACTAACACTGGCTCAACCGCGTTGGAGACTGTGCCACTCGTGGACACCTATGATACAAGCAAGCTGGACTTTGTCTCAGCCACCATCTTCCCAGATACAGTGGATGAGATACTCGGTGTACTCACATGGTTTGACCTCACAGATGGAGGGGTACTGACGCCCAATGCTAGTATCGTGCTCAGTATCACGTATACTGCTTTGGAGAGTACAGCGCCGGGTACCACTGTGAACCTTGCATCAGTGATTGAGGCGAAGATCGAGGGCTATGATGTGTATCTGAGTGTCTCGGATACGGATGAGGTTCAGATCGTTGAACCAGCTATGATAGTTGACAAGACGAGGGTATCACATCCCACTGGATACGCTGACATCGGTGAACAGGTGCTATTCAACATCACCATCACCAACAACGGAGAAGCAGCCATAGTAACCCTGCCCCTCAAGGACACATACGACCCAGTCTACCTAGACTATGTCTCAGCCACACCACCGCCAGACAGCGTAGATACTGTTACTGGGGTACTGGAGTGGACCGACTTGACAGGCGGAGGCAGCCTTGGTATCGGTGAATCTGTCGAGGTTCAAGTGGTCTTTGAGGCTATCGAGTGGACCATTGGCCCAACAGAGGACTTGGCTGAAGTTATTGATGCTTATGTAGGGAACTCTGTGTATCTGAGCGGCAGCGACTCTGATGACGTTATCATACGCTCCAGTGTGGGTGGAACAGTTATGAAGCCACCATTAGCAGTGGCTGCACCATACCTATCGATACTATTGACAATACTAGGGTTCATGTTTTGGCTGGTTAGGAGAAAATAGTGAAAACTCCACCATTTTTTATTCAAAGGTTTATTCTGCCAATATACAAGTTACATGCGGCTATGTCTAATCGATGATTTTATCAAATATAACTTATCATTCGTACTATGATAGAGTATCTTCCAATCGTTTTAACAGGGATTGGGTTAACTGCGTCCATTCTGTACTATTCAATTATTCTTAGAAACGCTAACAAGACCCAGAAAATGCAGCTTGAGACAAGACAAGTCCAAATGTTCATGATGATAGGGAATGTAAGGAATAGTATCGAGTTCCAGCGACTTTTCTATAGGGTTGCATACATTGATGAATGGAGTGATATAGAGGACTATTATAGGAAATACAACCCTGAGAAGAATCTCGATGGTTACTCTGAGCATTTGTATATTTGGCAGTTATTTGACACAATTGGTTTTCTTTTAGAGAAATCTGTTATTGATTTGAGCTTCCTTGATGATTTGCTTAAGACTTCGATCATGGATGTATGGATTAAATATGAGCCTGTAATTTACGCGCTAAGAGAGAGATCGAGTAAACCAAAACTCTGGAAACAGTTTGAGTATCTCGCAAATGAGTTAATGAAAACTACGTAGGCGTACGCATTGAAAAAAATTCTATCATTTATCCAAGATAAAACCAGCTGGCCAGTAATCATGGGCGTGTTAGCCTGTAGCGTTTTACTGATGTTTATGATGAACGGCACCAACTTGCCATTCAGTAGCCCAACTATCGAGAAGTTTTCCGGTGGAATACCGATCCTAGATATGCGATTATCATTTACCCCAGATGATGCCTATGAGTTATTTACAGCGCTGGGAAAAGAAGGCCGCCAAGCTTACCGCTTATTACACCTTGTTCCGGATATCCTGTTCCCCATCAGTTACTCGCTGGCATTTGCCTTTATCGGTGCTTGGTTTTTGGTGCGCTTGCTACCTCTGGATCATAACCTTCACTGGCTTAGCCTTATACCCTTAGTGTCTGGAACGGCTGACATATTAGAAAACATTAGTCTCGTATTTGCTAGTCTGGCTTACCCCAGCCGGATCGACTGGCTAGTGAATGGTGCTTTCCTAATGAATCGGGTAAAATTCGGTCTATTACCCCTTGGTTTGATTTTCCTGATAGTTATCGTGGTAATATGGTTCATCCGAAAAAGACCTGGTCCTGTGGGAGAAACACGCACGCTGGGAGCCCTTGGATGAGCTTTAGCTTGGGGATTCAGCTAGTATTGCTTTTAGTGATCGCAGCCATCAAATATTTTGAATAACTGGGACAATCTAATATCCTCTTGAAGTTTTTGTTATAATGCGGGAAATTCAATATCATTGTTTCATGGAGATTCATTTGTTGAATAGTTAACCATGATTTGTCTGCAATAATACATAATGCGTGCTTTCAATAGAGAAAAGAGTATTCTTAGTAGGTTATTGTTATATTAGCTCGTTGAGAAAGGCAGTTACCACCATATCCCGGTCAACAGTGACCCTAACATAGTGCTCGTATCCTACGCCGCTCTTCCGCAGCGAACCATCAATACCCATACCGATGTTCCAGTAAGTGAATTCCCACTGGGGGTTCTCAACCACACATGAGAACAGCAGCTTTGCTCCATCATCAGCGTAGTAAACGCCCGGTGGTGGATACACGGTGACGCCTGATACGCTTGGCTGTGCCATTATGGTTAGCTTGTGTTTTCCTTCTGGTGCCACGAGGTCTGGTGTGGGACCGGGGATATCAGTGACCAGTTCCAGTCCTTCTGGTAGACACACTTGCTCTTCTGGTGTTTCTTCTACTGGTTCTTCTGGCTCGGTTACTGGTTCAGGTTCTGGCTCAGGTATGGGCTCGGGTTCCGGCTCCGGGTCTGGAATTGGTTCTGGTTCTGCGGGTATGCTGTCGAATACTGTGCCTGTACCTGTGTCTTTGTCTACTAGGGCGAGTACTCGGGTCTCGTTTGTGATTATTTCACCGTCCACGTATAAGGTTGTGAAGAATGTGGATGGAGTACACCATGACTGGATTAACTCATCCTCCAGATAGTATGCAACCTTGAATGAGTAATAGGAATCTGGGTTGATCTCAGTTACAACACCTTCTAGGGTGACGAGGTTTGTAACGTCTGGTATCTCGCTCTGTGCGCCTGTCTGGATTGCTCCTGTGAGGGCGATTAGTAATGGGATTGATATTAGGATTAGTTGGGTTTTCTTGTTCATTTGATACACCTCGACGTGGTTTGAATTGGGTTGTAGGGCTCTACATGATTTCGATTTGATTTCACTATCATATGATGTCTGTCACTCACACGCATCACACTCGGTCACTGCATAGAATCTTGTATAAATTTCATGAGTTGGGAGAACAGACCTTAAATCCCTATTAGTTTAGAGACAACTGAAATAAACGAAAAAAATATTAAAACTAGAGTCATTGAGGCTATGATTTCATGGTTTTTAGTTGATAAACAATACAAAAAACACAGGTAAAAAAAGAGAATAAAAACTGTGAACAAGGAGACAAAAATCAACAAATTAAACAATGAATTTTAACTTGTTCAAATTAAACTGAACATCCTACAGATTTCTGTACTTTTGCACTTTTATTAATAGTTTAATATTATTATCAGAAAATAACTAGAAAAAAGATTATGTTAGCTGAATCACTGGGGAAGTTGGTCTGAAGGTGAAATCCGCGCGATCAAAGATACAGCGATGAAGACAAGCACAAGGGTAAACACGATTACCCCGCTAGTAGCCACATCAAGTATCGCTGACGCGAAAATACCCAAGACAACGCTACCAACACCGAACAATACACTCAATATGGCGGTAACCTTGAACCCTGTGTTCAGCTGTAGCGCAGTCAACCCGGGTAAGACCAGTAACGCGGTTACTAGAATCATTCCCACTACTTTGATGCTGAGAACGATGGTGATGGCTACGAGTATGTTGAATACGTTGCTCAGTAAATCCACTGGGATGCCCATGAGTCTGCTTGCCTGTGCGTCAAAGGTGATGCTCAGTAACTCCTTGTAGAAGACAACCACAAGCACGAGGCTTACAGCCCCTAATAAGGCTACTAACATCATGTCTGTTCTGCTGATGGTGAGTATGCTGCCGAACAAATAGCTGAATAACTCTACGTTGAATCCTCCAGCTATGCTGATTATGATTAAACCGGTGCTGAAGCCCACTGCTAGGATTACCGCCGTGGCTGAGTCTGACTCTGCTAAGCCTTTCCGCTTCATGTAGGATATTCCTAGAACTGCAAATATGGATACAATCAACGCCGTGTACAATGGGTTGATGTTTAGGAATAACCCGATGGCAATACCGCCAAAACTCACATGCGCCACACCATCACCGATCATTGACTCCTTACGCAGAATCACAAATAATCCAATCAGGCTACACGCGAGAGCACTGATGCTGCCACCTATGATTGCGTTCTGGAAGAACCTGTACCCAAGTAGGTTGATTATATAGTCAAACATCATCAAACACCCCCTCGCAGATATGCTCATGGAAGACGAAGTGAAAGTGCGGACCATATGCCTTCTGAAGCACATCATTTGGGTCAATATCCTTGGTTATTGGGCTCGTGTAGACCTTCTTGTTGATACACATCACGTGATTCATCCTACAGAAAACAGCCGCCAAGTCATGACTAACAATCAATATAGTAGTGCCTTGTTTGGCGTTGAGGTTCGCAAGTATCATGTAGAGGCGTTCCTGTGCCTCTGGGTCGATGCCTGATGCTGGCTCATCCAGTATCAGTATCTTGGGGTTACGGACAATCGCCTTAGCCACAAAGACACGTTGTTTTTGACCACCCGAAAGCTGCCCTATTCGTCTGTTTGCGAGTTTGCTGATGCCCATGAAGCTTAGGGCTTCATCTACCTTCAGCCAGTCCTCGTGTTTGAGAGGGCGACCAAGGTTGCCCCTGTTGACTCTTCCCAACCCTACTAGTTCACGGACGGTGAGGGGGAATTTCTCGTCAAAGTTGATGCTGTGCTGGGATACGAAGGCGAGTTTACTCCACTCTTTGAAATTCTCCAGAGGCTGACCCATTATCCTGATCTTCCCAGACTCAGCAGGCAAAATACCCAACAATGCTTGCATCAGGGTAGTCTTACCGCCTCCGTTGGGTCCAACAACGCCCATGTAGGTTCCGGGGTCTATGCTGAAGGTGGCGTCTTCTATGATGGTTCTGCCTTTTCGTGCTACTGTGAGGTTTTCTGCCTCTATGATTGGCTCCAATTTTATTCGACCAGTCCTTGTTTGAGGTTATCTAGGTTGGCTTCAAGCTGCCCAAGGTAATCCAGGTCATCCAATGGACCAAGCATCAGGTAAAGCTCCAGTATCTCCACAGGTTCACCTGTTCTTGAGGTAAGCTCGGTTTGTAGGGTCTCGGCATACTCTGTGCTATAGACGGGGTCAACATAGATTACATAGCTGTTCTCCGCTACCATGGCTTCAACTATCTCAGTGATCTGGGCTGTGCTGGGTTGCTCATCAGCGCTCAAGCCAATGACACCATGCTGCTCAAGACCATACCTATAGGCAAGGTACCCGTAGGCGCTGTGGGTTGTGAAGAATGTCTTACCCGCTGCTGGCGCTAGCTCCGTGTAGTAGTCTGTGTTGTCTGGGTCGGCTTCCTTGATTGCCGTATAGATGTTTTCGGCTATCAGGTAGGCTGTGTATGGGCTTACCCATAGATGGGGATCACCTTCATCATGGTCATGCCCATCATCCACAGTATGTCCTTCTTCAACGAAGAGCGCTATTCCTGTGCTTGCCTCGAGAATCACTTTATCATCCGTGTTGATGGTATCAAGTATATCGTCTTCTACCCAGTGGTCCAGACCAGCCCCTAGATAGATTATTAGGTCTGATTCCTCTGTCTCAGCAATGTCACTGATGGATGGTTGCCAGCTATGAACCTCGCTGTTGTATGGTATCAATGTGGATACCTGTACGTGTTCTCCACCTATCTCCTCAGCGAAATAAGCCAAGGGATAGAAACTAGCGGTTATCTTTATGCCTGAATCATCTTCCTCTGGTTGGAGCCTTGGATACATTAACATGACTCCAGCTATCAAAGCGACGGCTATCGCAGCTATTATTATGGTTCGGTTGTTACTCAAACTAATCTCTGAGCCAGCAAAGGAAAGGGCATTAATAAAGATTAACGATTTTTTAATAAAAAAAACGGAACGGGTTAAATTAGATTACCCAGAACTAGGGTTAATGAAGATCGTAAAGCCAGACGAAGCCGGGCTAAAAGCAGCCGCAAAGATCATCAGAGACGGAGGAGTAGCAATCTACCCCACAGAAACAGTCTACGGAGTCGGCTGTGCACCCCACGACGCAGAAGCAACAAAACGAATACTACAGATCAAAGAACGCCACGACAAACCACTACCCTTGATATGCTCATCAACCGAGATGGCGCGAAAACTAGTACATATGAACCCAACGGCTGAGAAGCTCGCTGAAAAGTTCTGGCCCGGACCATTGATGATGGTGCTACCAAAGAAGATGGATTACCCAGTCTATGTCACATTCGGAAAAAAGACCCTAGGAATCAGGGTACCCGGAAACGAGACAGCGAGAAAACTAGCCGAATTATCAGGGGGAGTCCTCGTCAGCACAAGCGCAAACAAGTCTGGTCAAGACCCCGCGTTGACAGCGAAAGAAGCTATCAATAAGCTGGGTGGGCGGATTGATGTAGTGGTTGATGGTGGTCCTTCAAGCGGTCAGGTGCCATCAACAGTACTCGATTTGTCTGGCTCTGAGATGTGGATCGCCCGTAGCGGTCCCATCACCGGTAACATGATTATGGAAGCCCTTAAGGTTTAGAGTTTCCAGCCTTTCTCAACCAAGAAGGCGATGCTTTCTCCTTCTGGTGCTCCTACGGCTCTTGCGACTGGCTCACATTTTGTCCGGTATAGGTATATTGTGGGCGCTGGTGCAGGGGTTTCTGTCATGGTCTCCCAGTTCGCCATACCCTTGGCCACGATAACATCAGCGTTATTGTAGAGGTCGATAAACCATTGAGGGGATTCATCCAGTCGGACGCCGATGGCTTTGGCGCCTGTGGTGATGAGTTTGTCGGCTGCCTTGTCCATGCCCACCATTAACGCGTCTTCCATCAATGCATCGTTGAGGCTGGGGGGACCATCTTTTACAGCTACAGTAACATAGGCGCCGAGCCTGCGGAGTTCTTTGACTAGTAATGTGTCTAGAGCGACTTCGCCTGCGTTGTCTGTTAGGAAAAGGAGGTTAGTTCCCTTTTTGATGAGTTGTTTGAGCTTATCCGTGTCGTCAATGTAGAGAGGCACTTCAAGGAACTTGAGCGCATCACTTAGGTCGGCGTTGTTACCGGGTACATCATAATCTATGACGTTGCCTAGGCAAGCCATCTTTGCGGCGGTCCTTAGCTTCTCCTCATCTGGTGTCTCAGAAAGTATCTTTTCAAGCCCAGGTAGTATCTCAAGTGCTCCTTGGTTTTCCTTGACTTTGCGCTCTTTATAGGGGTCTTCACATCCTGTTATTCGTGCGATGAGTCTGCCTCTTTCGGCTCCTAGGACTGATGGTACTGTTTCCTCGTTGAAATCTTCGCCCATTAACTTGAGGAGGGCTATCATTGCTTCTCTGCGTGTCTCCTCGTCGTCTGTGCTGAGCTTGATCATGTTGTATCCACGGTGCAGCAGACAGTAGCCGCATCTTGACCCGACCTTCATTTTGTTCATTGGTGGGTGGCTTGCGCAATATAAAAAACCTTCAAAGCATTCTACAGTGTGAACAGCATTGGAGTACAACCTACTAGCGACAACAGACAAGATCACAATGGGTGCAGCATGCAGCCAGCTATGGATGAACCTACGAGCACTAGGCGACGAAGAACCAAAAGTGAACAAGACACGCATCAGGGGAATCATCTGGGGCCAGACCACACTGGACCCAGTAGAGGCAATACGGGGACTACGGAAGCATATGCAGGAGGAGCCTGATAGGTATGATAAGCTCTACAGGGTGCTACCGGTGCTAACATGGGTTGAAACAAGCATCGAGAACATAGTAGCCGAGGTCATAAACCAGAAAACAAGAGTAGGTGAAAGCGACTCGTTCAGGGTGACTCTTGAGAAACGCAGAACCGAGATAAGAAGCCTTGAGGTTATCGAGCCTGTAGCGGCGGTCTTTGATAACCCGGTTGACTTGGAGAACCCGGACTGGGTTGTGCTGGTTGAGATTATGGGTGATAAGACGGGGGTCTCGATTGTCCCCGCTGACGCCATATTTCAGGTGCAGATAGAGCGAGCCAAGCTTATCTTCTCAAGCTAATCAGCGTACTCTTTTCAGTAATTAGACTGGTTAACGCCTTGTACTTGTCACAGCCCACCGTTTCGATAGCGGTATCTGTTATCTCGTAGAGGTTCTTCAATGCCTCAAATTTCGTTTGATTCATCTCAAGGGCTTTGAGGTCCACATCCCCCAAGTATTCTGCAATCTTTGATGCCGCAGAGTCATTTTGCTGTTCTGAGATCACAACAATGGCTATTCGTTGTGTTTTCTCGGATACTCCGATAAGTTTGATTGCCTTTGAAATCTGGTTCTGGGTGGAGGCGTACAGCAGGGTCTCTACTTCTAGTTTGTTGCTGATGTTGCCCTTGTTCTCCATCGCGTAGTAGGCGTTGGCAGCCGCGTAGTAGAGTTGATGTTGGTCTGTGATCTTGTCGGCGTCGAATAACTGGAAAACCGTACCAGCTACCTGTTTGTCTAGCTCTGATAGTGTTTTGTTGATGTCGGTTATCTTTGTGTTAGCTGCAGCAGTTATGGTGACGTAGAGGTCAGAGTCCGTGATAGGGTAGCTGTAGGACATAACTGCATATCCAATGTGGTCTATTTTAAACTCTACGTGGTTGAGTTTCAGGGATGGAACTGATTAAATATGTTAACTGTTACTTTGGTCTGTAAATGTGATATAATTGAACCAAAACTTGGGTAGACTTGGGACATTAATATTCTTCATCATAGGCACCATTGCCCACAATCAAGGATTTTCTTGGTATTATTCGCTATTTTTCTGGGGAATAGCAGCCATCATCTACCTCAAAACAGAGGACTTCTCATAAAGGAAAATAATTAGCTTAGAAGACTTGACAAGTCCTCAAGCAAACCATCAATCTCAGCCTCTGTGTTGAAGAAACCAGTACTAACCCGGATACCCGCTGGACGCAGACTCAACACGTAACCAAGCTCAGAGAGCTTATCGTAGAGGGACTCTGGGTCTCCATTTGTAAAGCTGACCACGCCTGAGCGGAGTTTCTTGTCCTCTGGGCTAACCATTTCAACTGGTAACTCTGATAACCCATCATAGAGTCGCTGAGCCAGCCCTGTTACCTGTTTCTCGATGCGTTTTGTGCCTAGTTTGTTGATGTGGTCGATTGACGCCATGGTGCCGACGAAGCTTAGGTAGCTTGGTTCACCGAACTCAAGCTTTTGAGCGGTTTCATGAAGCACAGGCGCGGTAAGGCTATGTTTCTTGATGGCTCTGTAGCCTAGTTCCTGCGGTTTGAGGTCTGGTAGGTGTTCTTTTTTTGCGTAAAGGAAGCCTGCGCCTGATGGTCCGAGGAGCCACTTGTAGCTACCACATGCATAGAAATCCGCGCCAGTCGCCTCTATGTCTACGTCGAGTGCGCCTGCTGCTTGAATACCATCAACCACCAGATACGCACCATGATCATGACACAACTCACTAAGGGGCTTCAAGTCAAAGCGAGACCCTGTTAGCCACTGAACATGACTGATGGATACCGCCTTTGTATTGTCATCGATCTGTTTCTCAATATCCTCAAGTTGAATCGCTTTGTCTCGAGCGTTGATTATCCTTACCTCAACCCCCCGCTTTGATTGTAGGGTCCAAGGGTAAACATTCGCCCAGTTCTCCAAGTCGTTCACGATTACGTTCTCCCCCCGCTTGAAGTCAATCGAAGCCGCTACAGTGGCTAACCCCCTGCTTGTGTTTGGTTGACAAGCGATCTCCTCTGGTGTTGCTTTGATGAGTTTTGCGAAGCTTTGGTTGGCTAGTTCTACATTGTGGTCGCCGTGTCGGCTGAGGTTGTCCCAGTCATCAAGGAAGTTTTCGATTGCTTGTCGTACGTGGGTGCTGGGGGGTCCATGGTTCGCGGTGTTTAGGTACTTGTATCGTTGGGTTACTGGGAAGTTCTCCCTAAGATCATTCATGGATATCAAGCCCCCCACAGGGATATGAATTGTAGGGGGAGAGGAATCCTTTTACGCGCATAACGGCTCAAATGATTAGACCATTGTGAGATATTGGTTATGTCAGACTACGAAGAAGAGACCCAAGTCAAGATTGGGGATTTAAAGAGCTATTCAAGGAAAGTATACACGGTCGCCAAGGTCATCAGCATCGGCGAGCCTAGGGAAGTTACATCTAGGAACGACAACAGCACCCACAGCGTATGTGAGGCGCTTGTAGCGGATGACACAGGTAGCATCTACCTAACACTATGGGATGAGGCTATCGACGAAGTTGAGGAAGAACAGGTTCTGAAACTCGATAACGCTTACATCAACGTCTTCAGGGGAAGCATGAGGCTGAACCTAGGCAAGTATGGAAGCTACGAGGTATTGGATGAGGCACCTTTCGATGAGGTTGAGCTGGAAAACAACATCAGCGATCAGCAGGTCGAGTACCAGCGCAGACCATACGGACGCGGCGGTGGAAACCGTGGCGGCGGACGAGACAACCGTAATAGAAGATACTAAACTCTCCTTTTTTCACATACATCTTTTATTTTTCAATCCCTACCCCAGTTGTGACTGATATTGAAGGTAGGTTTAGCGAAACAACCATACAGTGGACACTTTGGACGACAGGAATATGATGAAGGTCCAAATGTCATGGAGCAAGGCGGACTGTTAAAGCATCTTGAGGAGTGGGGCTGCGAGGTAACTGAGATCAAAGAGGCAAAACTCACCCCAGAGGAAGACAAAAGATACGGTCTAAGATACAGACTAGGCTTAGCAAACAACCACCTAGCAGACATAGTAGCCAACCAGATCAAATCTGATGTTCTACCCATTGGTTTGATGGCCAACTGCAACGGCTTGATGGGCATGCTAGCAGGACACCAACGCAGCGGACCCGACTGGAAACCACTACGGGTTGGACTCGTCTGGATCGACGCACACGGAGACTTCAACACACCAGAGACAAGCCTAAGCGGTATGATGGGGGGGATGCCTGTCGCCATAAGCACTGGACAATGTCTACACCACATAAGACAGGCAAGCGGACTAGAGCCACCACTACCCATGAACTATGTTACAATGGTGGGGGTCAGGGATACTGATCCCATGGAGCAATACTTGATTGACAAGCACCAAATCAGCCAGATCACAGTAGATGATGTGAAACGGCTTAGCCCAGCCATAGACATGGAGATGGATAGACTCAGCAGGATAACCGACCTAGTGTATGTACACGTGGACCTTGATATTCTGGACCCGGATGATATACCCGGCGCAGGGCTACCAGTAGAAAATGGACCAACTGCAGATGAACTAGCAGAGGCCCTTGAGGTTATGTTTGAGTATCCTAACGTGAAGGGGTATGGTATGGCGAGTTATCCTTGGAGAAGGGATGAGGAGCGCCGTGGCTTAAAATCAGTTTATAGACTGGTAGAGGGCGTCGTATCCGGGGTTAAAAACCGCTAAACAACCCTATTTTATGGCTTATTGCCACCTTTTTTAACCACCAATTACGAAATATCAAATATGATATATGAGAGACTCAAATCCGAGATAGTCTCCCATCTCAGCTACTTCATAGGAAGCGGGAACGCGGCTTTCGTGGTAGACCCCACACGCGACATACAGCAATACCTAGAACTAGCCGAGAAACACGGAGTCAACATCAAGTATGTCTTCGAGACCCATAGAAACGAGGACTATGTTATCGGCAGCATCGAGCTCGCCAAACAAACAGGAGCCGAGATATACCACGGCGACTGGCCAGCATGGAAATACGGCAACGTAGCCATGGATGGGGACCAGTTCAGAGTCGGCAGCCTCAAAGTAACAGCCCTAGCCACACCCGGACACACCCCGGGTTGCAGGAGTTATGTTGTTACTGATCTCGCTACTGGTGATCACCCGGTGCTGGTTTGTACTGGTGATACTTTGTTTATCGGTGACGCTGGAAGAACAGATTTCGGTGGACCAGATAACAAGGTGAAGTGGAGTACATGGCTCTATGAGAGCATCCACGATAAGATACTGCCACTGGGAGATGATGTTATCATCTGCCCGGCTCATGGCAGCGGATCAGTCTGTGGTGCAAAGATAGCTAACCGGGAGGATAGCACCCTTGGTTTGGAGAAGAAGATGAACCCATGGCTGCAGCTCAGCCGAGAGGAGTTCATCAAACAGAAATCCACGGAACACCACAATTATGCTCCCTACTTCAAGAAGATGGAAGTCTACAACCTAGAGGGCCCACCAGAGTATGGGTTAGGTCCAACCATCCAAGCCATGTCTCCCGGTGCCTTTGAGAGGAAACTCAAGGAAGGCGCGGTTGTGATTGATACGCGTCCACCGCCATCCTTTGCATCAGGATTCATCAAGGACAGCTACAACGTGTCCATGAGCAGGCTAGGTATGGCTGGCTGGGTACTACCATATGACAAGCCAATACTACTGGTACTCGGCAACCATTTAGAGCTAAAGGAGACAGTTACTGGTCTAGCGCGAATAGGCTATGATAACATCGAGGGCTACCTTAACCCAAGTATGGTCTCATGGTATCTCACAGCGCGTCCAGTTGAGCGACTAGGGATATTGACTACCCCTGAGCTTAAGGAACGGCTGGACACTGAGGATTGGACAGTGCTTGACGTTAGAAGCATCGAGGAATACGAGTCAGGTCACATTGAGGGAAGCATTAACCTATACGCTGGGCTCCTATCGAAGAACCTTGACAAGATTCCAAGAGACAAGCCCATCGCGGTAATCTGTAAATCAGGTACACGGTCTGGATTCGGGGCTAGTATACTGCTTCATCACGGCTTGGAGAACATCTATAACGTGATGGGCGGCATGACCAGCTGGAAGAACGCAGGTTACCCAGTAGCCAAATAAATTCCACTTTATTATCCGCCACCTATTTTATCCAACTATGAGCATAGTGGACATCAACGCAGAGCAACTAGACGCCTATTTACAACAGGGTAGAGTGGTGGTTCTCTTGATTTGGATAAAACGTTGTGACCAATGCGCTAAGTTCAAGCCAGTCTTCCAACAGCTACCTGATTACTACCTGGATGTTACTTTTCTACGGATGAACATGCTGGAGAGTATGGAGAATCTTCGTCTCGCTGAGAAGTATGAGAAGGAGCAGACGCCCATCATACCTGTCTTCTGTAAGGGTGATCACATTGGTACATTCATCGGGTATTACTCGTTGGATGATTTTATGGCTAAATTTGATGAAATAGTTGAGGAAAACTGCTAGAAGGTTTATTATCAACAGTTTCTTAGCTTCAACTATGTTTCCTCTTGGACTCACATCATACATCATAGGCGGAGCCATCATCGGAATAGCAGTAGCATCAGTGTACATCCTGACGGGTATACACGCGACACAGAGCACGTTCTTCACATCAACCCTATCATATTTCATAAAACGCCCATATTTCCAAAGAGAAGGCAACATCAAGTCACGGGAATGGAGGTCATTCTTCGCAGCAGGTGTAATGCTGGGTGCCTTGATCTATACGTTGACTATCTCGCCTGATGGGTTCTGGGTTACCTCGATACCACTATGGAGGCTAATCATAGGTGGTTTCTTGGTTGGTTTTGGCACGCGTCTTAGCAGTGGCTGTACATCAGGACATGGAATCAGTGGAGTAGCCTCTCTGAGTACGACAAGCGTTTATGCAGTACTTACTTTCATCGCGTCAGGTATGATCACGGTGTACATACTGGGGGTGCTGGGAATATGAAACAGCAAAACATCGTACTCTTCTTGGGAGGCATAATCTTTGGTTTCGGTCTCGCATATGGCAACATGAGTAAACCAGAGATAGTGCTGAGCTTCTTGGAGAGAACAGACTTTGGACTAGCCGTACTGATGGCGGCAGCGTTCGCTTTCGCCTTTGTCGCTATCAACATCGTGCCACGTTTCATAGACAAGCCCCTACTTGGAGGAGAGTTCAAACGCAGAGAAAGAACCCTGAGCAAGAACACCATAATAGGCGCCATCGTTTTTGGTGTGGGATGGGGAATCAGTGGGCTATGCCCCGGTGCAGCCATATCAAGCGTGGGAGTTGGAAACCTACCAGCCTTAGCGGGTATAGCGGCAATGTTCCTCGGGGCCTATGTGATGGGCAGGTATTTCAGCTAAGAGAGAAAAAACATTGATTCAACTGGTTCAAGTAGTGGAGTTATTTTTACTCGCGTTCATATGCGGAATAATCGATCTAAGCCTCGGCATGGGGTACGGGTTCACTGTAACTCCTTTGATGCTAATGATCGGGTTCACCCCACAGGAGGCTGTACCAGCGGTGCTCTTCTCGTCTTTTGTGGGAGGCTGCTGTAGTAGCATCTGGAACCATCGAATGCATAACGTGGATTTCAACCTCAAGGGGAAGGCTTTCAAGATAGCTGCATTCACAGCTGGACTCGGAGTACTTGGAGCGATAACGGGTGTCTATATCTCGTTCAATATCCCCCAACGAATACTGGGACTCTATATCGGCGTCCTAGTAATCGCCATCGGTGCCCTGGTCATCTATAGCAAGAACCTCATCTCGGAGTTCTCATGGAACAAGATGGTTGGCATCAGCCTCATCGGTTCACTAAACAAGGGATTAACAGGCAGCGGCTTTGGACCAGTCATCACCACAGGCGCCATGCTATCAGGGATAAGCGAAAAAGAATCAGTAAGCATCCAATCCCTCAGCGAGTCAGCGGTCAGCCTCGTGGGATTCGCCATGTATCTTGTAATGGGGGGCTATGTGGATTACCAAGTAGTTGCTACCATGTCTGCTGGTGTTGTTTTGGCGTCGCCTTTTGCGGCTAGGATCGTAAATCGTATTGATGGGAAAACGTTGAGGATGCTTGTGGGCATCCTCGCGGTGATAATCGGAGCCTACACCATCTGGAAATATATCTAGATGACGAACTTTTCAGGTTCGATCTTTCTGTGATGGACACCTAGGTTAGCTACATGGAACTTGCGTCCACCATAGAGCTCAGCATCCTCTATACCATAGTAGAGAGCAGATGCAATCCGTCCAAGTGCGTCGCCTTTCATGATGCCGCTTCCACTTCCAGCTCCCACATAGAGTAAGCCTTCTTCTTTGTAGATGACTGGTGACTCATCGAAGCTGTTGATGGCGTATTGCCCCGCCCAGCTGTTCATGGGGCGTACGTCCTCAAAGTCTGGGAAGTACATGACCAAGGCGTGGTAGATGTTGTTGGTATAGTAGTCTTCCTCTGCCTGTGGATCCTCCTCTAGCTCGAATTTACGTGGTATCCAGTCAGCGCATCCCAGCCAGATGCTACCCTCGGTAAGCTCAGACTTCAACAGTATTCCAGCCGTGGGTAGGATAGTCAAGGGTAGTGCGCCTTCCTTGTTGAGACCGGTGGTTTTCATGATGGGCTCCACCTTGGGGTCCTTGAAGGCGAATAACTGGCGTTTCTTGGGTCGCATATAGCTATCCAAGCCCACTGGGTCTAGTAGAGTTGATGCCCAGACACCGCAGGCTATTACTGTGGTTTCTGCTTTGATCTCACCCTTGTTGGTGTCTACACCTGTGATTACTTTTTTCTGCCAGACGAAGGGTTCTCCGGGTATGCCTAGCTCCATCTCTGGTTGTACATGGAGTTTTGTTGCCTCGGTGTTATACTGGACCTTGCCCCCTAGTTTGATGTACTCTGCCTCATAGGCTCGCACCAAGGCGTCAGCGTCCAAGCTACCGCATTTCTTGCCAAATACACCATAATCCACGTTCTTGAGCCCCAGAAGCTCTACCTCTTCATCGTCACCGAAGTCAGTCATCAAGGCGGGGATCATCTCGTTGAGCTGCTCCTGATTGTAGACCGTGAGCTCAACCCCTTCTTTCCGCATGTCTTCTAGGGCTGGTTTTATCTCATTGTACTGGTCCTCGCTGAAGAGCCACATGTACCCTATATCTTCGAGTTTGAGTTCATACCCCATCTCTTCTTGCATGTGGAAAAAGGCATCAATACTGGTGTCAGCCAGCAGATAATTGGTGCTGCTGGTGAACATGTTTCTGAACCCGCCCTCACTCTTGGCGCTGTTTCCCTGTCCTGGTCCAGCGTATTTGTCGATTACAACGATGTTCTTGCTGGGATCTTTTTTCTTCAAATGGTAGGCTGTGCTTAGCCCCATGACCCCTGCTCCTACTACGAGGATATCACATTCCATACTTTGGATGCGATAGTCAGCCTTTTAATATTAATCGTTCATCCGAGGGAAAAGCTACCAATTATAGTATGGACCCTTCCATTCATCCCTTAGAATACTAAATACAACCGTGTCCCGGTAAACCCCTCTACTATAGAATGATTGCCGTAAAACGCCTTCACGTGTAAAACCATTCTTGGTCAGTACCTTCTCTGAGGCAAGGTTATCGGGATTAATCGAAGCTTGAATCCTGACGATGTTCTTTCTGAGGAATAGGTAATCAACAATCATGCGTACAGCCTCACTACATACACCCTTACCACGCGCATCCTCAACCACCGCGTACCCGATATTGATGTACCCACTTTTTGGATTGATAAAGACGAGACCAATCGGTTCCCCATCCTTTTGAGTGATGAAGAACCATTCATTATCCCCTCGCTCATCATACAGCTTCTCTTGGCTTTCTAGTGTGCTTTGCTGGATTGGCTCGTAGGGTCCAGTGAATAAGGAGTTGTTTTCCCATTCTTGTACAATATTTAATTCGCTACGTTCCATTAGTCTGAGATTGATCTTTTCGCCAATTAACATAGAAGATTCTATGATGCATATTTATATAAAATTAGGCAAAGGCTTTACGCCCCCACATAGAATCTCTCCCCCTTATAGGTTCAGACTTCAACTTGTATCAGGTATCATATAACAAGAATACTGAATTTCACGCAGCGAAACAACAAAAAGGATGGAAAAATGGGGTGATGCGTAAGCGCTAGTGTTCCACTAGTTTTTTCCTGATCGCTTCATATTCCTCGCTTGTTATCTCTCCCAGTGCAAGCCTCTCCTTGGTTATTTCCAAAGGAGTACGCTCAACAGGATGTGCTCTGTATCTTTTTGGTTGATACAAGCCGTATACCCAGTAGGCTATGAATCCTATTACAAGTAATAATACCCACATCAATTTCTTCTCACAAAAGAAAGAACGGGATCGCAGCTTATACAAGGTTACCGAAATACCTGTTTCAAAAAATGAAACAACAGATATGTGGGCATATTCTTATTCTGTGTATAACCACTTGGATAATGTGATCTTCTTCGTGTTAAAATAATCCACGGCGGTAACCATGTCTCGTTCAATGAGGCTCTGTATCGACCTATGTGTCTGTACACGAGACAACCCCAGCTCGGTGCTGATATCCTTCTGTAACATATCTCCACCATTATCGATTAACGCTTGCACAATCACCTTTTCATTATCTGTTAATAACCTGATTGCCACATCAATTTTATCCAGACTACCATTCTCAAACACTGTCTCGGTTTCAACGATTTTCTCTGGTTTCCTATCGTTATTCTGGTTAATCCAAAGATATACGATTATCAATACAAGTAAAACGATTATTAACCCAAGTAAAATCGGGATAATATCAATTATCCAGCTATCTGTATATGGGTGCATTGGACCCATTTGATTGACATCATCCATTTTCATGGTATACAAGAAGAATGTAATGACGCGCTATAATGGTTATGAGAAATTATCGAGAAAAAACGGCCCTGATTGATCGTTACAAATTATGAAATTCCTGTTTCAAGTACCGTATATAATTCACCGCTTCGACAGGGGTGTGATGAAAAACGTAAAAACAAAACTACTCATCGGAGCAGTAATCCTAACCCTAGGAATCATCGTAGCAATACCTGTGTTTGCTGAGTTAGAGGAAGAGGAGTTACCTACAACGGAGCTCTATTACTTTAATGAGACAACAGGAGAATACATGCCATGGTATCCGAGATGGTATGATCCCGAGAACCCAGACGCTTACACTCCACCTGAGGAGTGTCCTTGGTGGGACCAAGATGCAGACGGCGAATATGACTGGATGCCCAATTGGGGTAGAAGGGATAGTATTCCCGAAGAAACATGGGGCTATGGCTATCGTAACGGTGGCTGTAGAGGATACGGGTACCGATCCAACGGATACCAGCCCAACTAACACCCTTTTTTATCATTTTTATTTCTACGATTAACGGAGACAAGATACGGTATCATTTATCAGGCGTAGTTTGTCAATCGTCTAGGTACATAAGGTGCCATGTTGTTGCTCATTTATGCCTAATGTTAAGGTTGGAGAGCCTGCGCCAGATTTCACGTTACCAGACCAAGACGGTGAACCTGTAACCATCAGCAGCTACCATGGAGAATCCAGCGTAGTCTTATTCTTCTACCCCAAGGACTTCTCCCCGGGATGTACTACACAGGCATGTCACTTCAGGGACAGCTACGAGGATTTCACTGATCTCGGCGCGGAGGTGCTTGGGGTCAGCAGCGACTCTGTTGAGTCACATAAACGGTTTCTTGATGAGTATCTGTTCCCCTTCAGACTTCTCAGCGATGAGGGAGACAAGGTTCGTAAGCTCTATGGGGCGACCAAGGGATTTGGATTATTGCCGGGAAGATAC
>JAOZIG010000413.1 GCA_026014515.1 Candidatus Bathyarchaeota archaeon
CAACAAGCCCAACCACTTGGCTAGGCCTGCTTCGTAATTTATAGCATTCGGTTTATAAGGACGTGATTAAGGATCTTTGTTGCGCCTGGGTATAGTAGTTAAAATGTGATCCGGCTGGTACTACAGGAGGAATTACCTCACCGCGATACAACCAGTTCATACTCTGGTTATCCAAGAAGTATGAGTCAAACACGCAACAAAGATCCTTAATCACGTCCTTATAAAAAGACGCAATCTCAGGATAGTAGGCTTTAGTTTTAAACCTACGACCGTTGCGAGCTATATTCACAAGTTCTGCCTGCTTATGCATAGACTGATATCCTTTAGTAAGAAGAGGTTACCAAACCTGTTCGAAATGAAGGACAGCATTCTCAAACACGGGCGAATTAACGTACGCGCGAATGAAGCTGATCATATCTTGACGATCTGCCAGTTCACTCTTAAGAGGAAAACCAATATCGATGTTACAGATATCGGTAAATGCTACCTTCGGGATATCAGCCGTACAACAGCCTTCAGGTACTATCTCCAAGATTGGAATAGATATCTTACTGGTGACGTTTGTACGCGAGCTGCTCTGGAGTACGCGTTGCGTAATCTCCTGGGAAGCAAGAGCAACACTTTCCCGCGTTTTCCACAAAGCTGGGGTATTCCCTTGCTGTGGACGAATCGGGTAGAAGGTTACATTGTTCGGTGGCGTGTTGCCATCCGGCAATACTAAGGTACCTATGGCAGCCATAGTTTTTAACTCCGTTGAAGGAAGACCACTGATAGCAGTGCAAGTGCATTAGCTATCCGATTTGGATGAAAGTCCATCGGGTTAGTAATCTTCGGAAAATAGAAATCAGGCACTGGTTTAACAACACGTGACTTAGTTACATTCCTAAAAATATAGGGTGATGACTGACCGCTTGGTACGAATACCCAGCTATCGCCGTACACACTACCAATTTCGGAAGTGACTACAGTTGATGTGACGTTATAATCGAAAAGCTTAAGTCCCGCAGTAGCATTGAACTGATTAATGTAATCCCCAATAGGGACGAACCAATCAACCACAAAACTAAAAGGAACAGCTTCCCACAGCACCGCAAAAGGGTTGAGTATCCCATACTGCTGCATAGCATATCGCTCAGGCTCGTCAATTGTTACGACGGCTACAGCGGTTGCTACACCACGCATATAGGCTACTCCCTCAGAATGAGCGAACCCATTCCAAGGTGTACTAGTATTAACCTCTCTACGTTCAGATACTTTGGACCTGACGAGTTCAGTCGGTACTAGAAGCATATCGTTAGCAATTGTATAGCAATCACCAACAAGAGGAGCCCAACCGTAAGAATATTCAAGCCACTGGCCTGGGAATTCCGACTGTTTTGGACGCTTCTTTTTAATGCCTAAGATTGTACACGCTCTACGCCAATTGCCTTTCTTAAGGGCTAAGGCCGCGTGTCCAATTTGAAACATACGGTTGCCGATCATTCTTGCTGACTCTTTACGAGTTCGCCATAGGTCATAGAGGTTTACCCTCACATTACCTAATTCGTCGATAAACTTCCGTTCAGCAGCATGAGAGAGTTCGGTTTTGAAATCTCTCGCTACAGGGAGTACGTTTACACCCGATGAGTTCGAGGAACCCGTCGTATTGTAATACGGATCGTAACCCCTCAACAAGCCCAACCACTTGGCTAGGCCTGCTTCGTAATTTATAGCATTCGGTTTAAGATACTTCTTACCAAATGTTACCGTCGGCTTCTCCTTCTTAGGAGCCCCCGTTAACCGGCGCTCAGTGCGCTTGTTACCGTAGACACCCGCGAGGGGATGTACCCAAATATCGTGATGGTCCTTCATTGCAGTTATCCAGTAGTCGTGTGGCGATTTTGCCAAACACGAGCTATATACTGAGCTGCAGTTTCAGGGGCTCTCGCGACTGGGATTCTCATTGGATCACGCGCTTTGAGTCGATAAACTGACACAAACGGATATCTCAATGATGGTTGAGTTGATTCAATCAATAGATATGTTTCTCCATTGAAAGTCCAGTACAGCAATCTTTTTTTGTTTGCTGCCATCATAACACCTCTGTTAAGTCAAAGGTGATATGATGGCAGCAAACAAAAAAAGGTTGCTGATCATTCTTGCTGACTCTTTACGAGTTCGCCATAGGTCATAGAGGTTTACCCTCACATTACCTAATTCGTCGATAAACTTCCGTTCAGCAGCATGAGAGAGTTCGGTTTTGAAATCTCTCGCTACAGGGAGTACGTTTACACCCGATGAGTTCGAGGAACCCGTCGTATTGTAATACGGATCGTAACCCCTCAACAAGCCCAACCACTTGGCTAGGCCTGCTTCGTAATTTATAGCATTCGGTTTA
>JAOZIG010000334.1:0-1108 GCA_026014515.1 Candidatus Bathyarchaeota archaeon
GTTATATGTAGTAATGGTTATTGATTTTTTATGAGTAAAGTAGACCTAAGCCGAGAACTGAAGGATGTCTATAAGGCGAAGAAAGAGCCAGCGCTGATTGATGTCCCGGTTGGCAAGTTTTTGGCGATTGATGGAACGGGTGACCCCAATGGAGAGGAATATCAAGAGGCAATGATGGCTCTCTATGGCTCAGCCTACACTCTGAAGTTCCATTACAATACACTTGGGAGTGACTTCAAGGTGATGGCTCTTGAGGGGCTCTGGTGGATCGAGAACGGTGTATTTGATATGAATAATCCTGCTCCACGCGAGAACTGGCGATGGACCTCAATGATCAGGGTACCAAACTATGTTACTCAGAAGGAGTTTGACGTGGTTCTCCCTGCAATCATTGAGAAGCGGGGTGAGAAGGTTAAGGAAGTTCGGTTGATGGAGTTTGATGAGGGTTTATCGGCTCAGATAATGCACATCGGACCCTACAGTGAGGAGACACCTACCATCAACAGGCTACATAATTGGGTGACTGAACAAGGGTATAGGCTACGGGATAAGCATCATGAGATTTACATGAGTGATCCACGCAGGACAGCACCTGAGAAGCTGAAGACTATTATCAGGCATCCTGTTACACGGTAACCTGATCTTATTTGCCGGGTTATGGGTCACTTATTTCCCGTTACTGATACACTTTTTTACACTTATAGAGCATTGATCTGGGCTGTTCTGGGGCTGGTTTCTCCTGTATCAACCCGTTTTTAACAAGGATTCTGACACCCCCTCCCCCCCCTTCGAGATATGGTTAATAACAGGCGTGTAATCTGCGCTGATATGAGCAAAGCAAAACCAAGTGCGCGGAAGACACTAGAAGACTACATCTTCAGAAAGATGAGCGACCAAGGCATCGTAGGACTTAGTATTGCTACAATTAAAGATGGTAAACCCGACTATAAGCGTGGATTCGGGTTCAGAAACTTCACAAAGGGCACCAGCGCGACCCCAAACACCACCTACTGTATAGGCAGCCTCACCAAATCATTCACCGCCACAGCGGTTATGCAGCTCAACGAGAAAGGCGCTCTGAGTCTTGATGATCCCATCGGTAAATATC
>JAOZIG010000334.1:1118-2376 GCA_026014515.1 Candidatus Bathyarchaeota archaeon
TACCAATAGAGCTAACCGCAATGGGTGAACCGGTGCTAATCAAGCATCTTCTCAGTCACAGCAGCGGCTTAAGCGCACTTGGTTACGCTGAGGCGACTCTTACAGCTGTCACTGATTTCAGCGACCAATGGCTGCCAATCAGTAGCCCGGAGGACCTGATGGTCTTTATGAATGGCGCTGATGAGTGGGCGATGGCGAAGCCCGGTGAACGCTACGCGTACCTGAACGAGGGATATATTCTCCTTGGTAGTGTAATCAAGTCGGTCTCTGGTCTTGAGTATCCTGATTATGTACAGAAAAACATCCTTCAGCCTCTTGGTATGATGCGAAGCACCTACTCTGAACAGGAGATTGAGAAGGACAAGGATGTTGCTACCCCATATGTCTCTGGGGATGATGATGTCAAGGTTGAGACACGTTACCCCTATGGTCAGATGATTGCGGACGGTGGTTTGATGACCAACGCAGTCGATATGACCAAGTTTGTCCAGATGTTCCTTAGCAACGGCTCACCTAATGGTGTTCATATCATCAACTCTGAATCAATCAAGAACATGATGGCACCCAAGATAAAGACCAGTGATATTCCCCTTGGTAGCGCTGATGACAGATACTATGCGTATGGGCTCAGGATAAAATCCGGTTTCTTCGGCTACAACCTCGTCTATCACAGCGGCAGCGTATTCGGGTCAAGCGCCTACATGGGGTTCATCCCAGAGAAAAACGTGGGGGTTATCATCATGGCAAGTGGTGGCTACTTCCTTGAAGACATCGGTGAACTGGTTATCGCACAGCTTCTCGGCGTCAACCCTGACGACGTACCTTTCTTCAGACGCATAGAGCAACTTGATGAACTCACCGGAACCTTTGTCACCTTCCGAAACACATCTGAGTATGAGGTAAAACGAGACCGAGGTATACTACGCTTGGAGACCAGTTTCTGGCAACGAACATGGAGCACTCCATTAATACCAGTCGACCTTGAGAGCGATGTTAAGCGATTCATGGTGTATGGCTTGGAGACCATGACCCCCGTCGAGTTTGTTTACCGTGAAGGCGAGTTATGGATGTTCTACGAGAACAGCCTAGCCAAACGAGTGAATGGCTGGTAACTGTTTAATCTCCAATCCTCCCTCATTCACCTATGAGTATACTGTTTGATAAGACCCAGAGCATACTGGAAACAATTGCCTACGAGTCAGCGGGGCTAATAGGGGTTCATGCCTTTGACCCTGATGAACCCGATATGGAGTTCGCT
>JAOZIG010000428.1:0-4208 GCA_026014515.1 Candidatus Bathyarchaeota archaeon
TGATTTGTAATTTACTGCCTGCTTTGTCTTTTCTTGTAGCGTTAAGCAGTGTCAAAAGGTCGTTCTTTCTTCTTTGCATGCGTTCTTTGAAGTCCACAGACTTTCTGATTTCAGGTCGTCTGATGGCATCTCCATTTTCGCTGACTCCAACGACGATCATCTCTATGAAGTCGCCTTCTTGGGCCATTCTTTTGTTCGCGCGCTCAAGCATGATTTCGATATCAACCAGTTCCTTGATCATTCCAAGGTCGACAAGGTTGTCTGGCTCTACGCCCAGGTATTCACAATACCCATCGAATCTTCTTGTAATATCATTTATTTCAACTGCGCATCTTTGACCTACAAGGTCGTCCACATCCATACCTACAGCATGAACGGTACACGTTTCTAAAAACGGGCAATTCTTACCCTTGCAAATCAATGGACCGTTTGCGTATAGGCCACCCCTGGTGGAGTTCATTGCCTGTACGACTTTCAAGGCTTCTAAACCCTTCGAGTCCATATTCCACTCTGCTGGCAGCCGGTCCGGGTTGTCATATCGGATAATGTTAGGATCTGACGGCACGGCGAAGCCTCCTTTATTTATAAAGTAAATCCGCCAGTCGCTGACGCCAATAGTTTATTTCTTTATCGTCCCTTAGCGGAAATATTTGAATGTGTTAATATTACCTTTCATAAACTATAGTACCTGTTTTTCACTACGTTTTGCATAGTTGTTTATTGTGATTTTCAGCTATATTTCACTAAATTGTCCATTCGTGCTTCTCTTCGTCCACGATTTCTATATGAATCCAGCCCGGAGGTACGATATGAAGCTTTCCATCGCCTGTCTTGAGCCTATGGTTGCCAGACTTGGACTTTACGATTAACTCGGTCACATTTTGAAGCGCAACGATCTTTCCGTTTCCAAAATCATATGTCCTGCTTTGTTCATTGAGGCCTATTGCTACATCTCCGATATCCATCAAATGAATCTCCCTTCATCACAAACTATAAATAAAAGAGCTCCTCCTGTGAGCTCCAGTTCAAGGATTGCCTTTCTAAGTACGAATGGCGGTACCTGTATATTCGTGTTATATCCATTACCTATGGAGTAGAACTCCTGCTTGTCGTCGTAGCTGCCCCACATGAATGCATGTGCACAGCGCACGTTCTCTTTGTTGCGCTCTACCACCTCAAAGGCAAGCCGCTTGTCGAACCTTCCGATTAGCAGCGGACTGTCAAGATCCGGTCTTCTCCTGTCCAGGAACTCTCCAGAGAACTTGATGCCGTCATAGGCTGGCATAGCATATTCGTTAAAATCATCTACGTGTGTTATTTCTATTACTTCTAGATTATCTTCCATGGTTGCTGTCGCCCTTCCCGCGAATTTTTTTATATTTAACCCTTATATCCCCTTTATTCGTCACAAGTCTCATCGTACACATTGTCACAAGTCTTACAATGCATGACAATGTACGAACAGATGCGATACGGCATCTCTTCCCAGTCGTAGTCGTATTCATCCTCGACCATAAGCTCTACATCAGTAGATCCGCATACATTGCACGTTGTTGTAAATTTCTTGAACTTGTCCATTATTCTTCCCCCTTACATCGAGGACACCCATTGAAGTTCTTTGGTGCAACCTCAAAGAGGTAGCCGCACTTATGAAGGATCTTCACGGGCATGTCTCTGTCGGCATACATATCGACCAATGAAAAACCGTCAGGCAAAGAAGCCTTAAACTTCTCCTCACGGCGCATGCCCCAATCTAGATCGAGGTTTTTTATATGTGTAGACACTTGCCTTTCACTAATCTGATACTTATCTGCCAACTGTGCATATGTCATCTGTAATGCATCCTGGTAGAAGCCTTGTGGTATGTAGTCTAATTTGGTGATACCTAGTCTGTTCTTCCATCGAGATACGGTGTACTTGTGTACACCATACTTCTCGGCGGCCGCTTCTAGTGTCAATTCAAGCAAATCGTCACGTAGTTGGTTCTTATCTAGCCCGTCGTAGATGCACTTGCTGGTGATATCATGCGGTCTGTGCTTATTTGTCATAGAATCAATACACCCCCAGTGCCAACCGTGCGAGGTCATAGCACGTGTATATGACCTGAAATGCGAATAGTCCCACTGTTGTTATGGTACACAAGAAGGACCATGCCACTAAGATAGTTCTTAGAATGTATGGTTCGTTGTTGGCCCTACACCTTTTCATTCTCTTGTATTCACCGACCCATCCCCCTTCCTTAGGGTTTAGGCCAGTTGAAATACTGATGGTTACTCCATTAGCAGCACCTATTAGGAATGCTATGGACAATATAAGCATTAATGCTGTTGTTAGTACTAACATGTTACCTCTCCTTTGCTGATTAAGCGTTAACTATGCGGGGGTTTATCTTATTGCTACTGAGTGCATTCCAGTGCTATCAGATACACGATCATGCATAATAATGCAAATGTCGCTGTGATTGCCCATACGTGCATAATGAATCTTCCAAACCATGGCCTGTTGTTGTTCTTTAACCACAGGATGGACGCCCACTGTTCCTTAAAGCTGTTTTCTGAGCAGACCATACTGAAGGCCACCATGATTCCTATGATGAAGAGAGTCGTTAAGAGAAAAACTCCTAGGCCTATCATACTGGCCATATCCAGTCTGCTATATACAGTGCTATGGTTGTTATCCCTGATAATGCGAATATTGTAAAGCATATGGCACTCCAGAGGAAGCTTATTAGACTATACTTCCAGTGAGTTTTCCCCTCGCGCCTCTCACTCCAGATATTCCTCCATAACACTTCCCAAATTCCTTCCGTTGTCGCGTAGAGTCCGCCTATTGCCCCCATAAGGCAGACCATAAATATTGCAATGCGTCCAATTGCGAGTACGATCTCCATTTATATCCTCCTAAATCCATCCGATGGCCTTTGCCACCAATGCTCCAAAGAGCAGCCATACTGCGAGTATAACGACCACAATCACGACAGTACACCAAGTATGTATCCCAAGCAATAAAAGCCGCTGTGCGCCATTCTCAGCGTTCTCAGAAGCATTCCTGCGTGAGCGTACCCATCCTTCACTGATGATGGCCTGAAGGCCGCCCATAGTGGCTACGGCCACGACTACGATTACCGCGAATATTACCATTCCTGCAAATATCATCAACGTGTTATGCAATGTCTTCTTCCTCTCCTAAGGCTTTCTTGCCTTCAATGTAGCGGTCTCTGTGTGTCCTTCTAAAGCAGGTTGCTTCGTCGTAGATCCATTCGTAAATCTTGTCTGTGTCCTTCTTGTAGTATTTAAGCTCATAAGTGGTACCAAACGGGTTGTCGCGCCTGTGTATGTTGGAGTTCGCGCACCCTGCGTGCAGCAGTTCATCGCGGATCTCTTCCAGGAAGGCTTCGCTTGCGCATGTGAAGGAGGTTATGACCCTTCTGGTGCCCTCCAGGTAGAACCTTCCATTACCGTCGAAGTAGCCTCTGATTAAGTGATGCATCAGGGAGCGCTCCAATCTGGGAAGTTCCACAGTGCCGGCCTTCATAGCGTCACGACGTGAGACTCCTGTCTCAACGCTGACTACCCTTCTAAGGTCGCGGGCCAAATTCACATTGCTGATGCGAAGTTGCCGTCCGTAATAGAAGGGGTGGTTTGATTCCATTAGGTTTTTTATGAGTGTGAGTTGTTCCAGGTCCTCGGTGTTGAATATCACCTGATCACGATAGATGGACCCGTTTGCGAGCCAGAAACCTAGCACGTAGGCACTCGACTCGTTCCAAGACAAGAAGAACTGTTCATTTACATGATATGACATGTAATCACCGTCCTTATATCCATATTATACCACGCATTTCATCATTTGTCAATACGTATTCCGTTTCGTATGTCAAGTACTTTTCACTACGTATGTCAAGTTGTTTTTCATAATAATTCAACGCTCTCCGAAAAGGGCTTACCAAGTTGTTTATCTATGGTAAAGTCGCGCGCATAATATTTGTGGCGCCCTGTCAGCTGGAAGATGCTGGGAAATCCGTAAGGGGAATTGAAATTTTGAAATAATGCTGTGGGTAATATGTAATATATGGTGGGTTGCTGAAACTTTTAAGGCGCCCACCCCCTCTATGTGAAGGGAGAAAGGAGAATCGTTATGAAAATGGAAATGAACGAAGTAATGGAGCAAGAGATGATGGAAGTGATGAAGAGGGATCTATTGGAGAT
>JAOZIG010000428.1:4308-19045 GCA_026014515.1 Candidatus Bathyarchaeota archaeon
TGATGTTATTTGTACTGGTAGTAGCTGTGGTTGTGCTGTCCGCTATATTGGTGATGGATGCGCTTACTCCTAAGAGTGAGCCTGTTGTTGTGCATATGAAGGAGGTAGAGATGAAGGATTGTACCATAGTATCCAGCATATCTACACAGGATCTGCTATATGACACTCTATATGAGTGCAATGTAGGCCCTATGGAGGTCTTTAATAGGAAGCTTGAGCTATTAAGGGAGAGAAAGATTCTTGTTATAGGAGGTGTAATGGGATGATGAAGAAGCTTATTAAGTTCATTAAAAGAGTATTCAACTGCGGCGGCCCAACTAAGTTGTATTAAGGAGGAGATAGTAATGACACTATGTACACTAGAAAAAGATGGAGATGTATACGCTATAACAGATAAGGACACTTCTATAATAGACGTCCTTATAGAGCTGGATGTAGCAAGGGAGCAGCGTAGAGTCCAGGATATGAGGACTCTATATAGAGAGAATAAAGAACTAAGAAGGAGGAATAAAAGATGACAGTTAATAGCATTTACGATGATATGGAGTTTGACAGCTTTGAGGTAGCAAAGGTATACGTGGAGGAGCAGCGCCATGCAAAGGCAGGTAGAAGCGGGTACTTTGGCATGATGAAGGCCAAGATGTCCAAGAACCAGATGGACTTCATGGGAACCAAGGAGCAGAGAAAGCCGACCGATATGACGGTCACAAAGGGCGGGGTTACTGTAGTGGTTCCTGGTGAATGGTTTACACAGACAGGAAAGATAAGAAAATCAAAGAAGGCGGCATATGAGGCCCTGTTCATAAAGGAGGCGCTTAAGTGACCTATGAAGAGAAACTGGCAGAACAAGCTTTGGAATGTGACCTTTGTATAGAGGATAGCGATTCTAAGTGTTTGAAATGTGAAGCAAAGAAAAGAGCGGTATTGAAGGCCCACGTAATGGTGAAGCCTGTTGTAGAAAAGGAGATGTTGAAATGAAAACAGTAGAGATTATGAAAAAGGCAATCATGGAGTATAGAGAGGATATAGAAAGGGAGCTTGGTTTTAATATGCTCCCTTCCGACATTACCCTTGGATTGGAAACGATTGTAGCGCCAATGCATCCACGAGACGTTAACGTTAATATGTCTGAATATTCTACGCTTGCCAACTGCAGCTACCATTCGAACGTAATTGGCTCACAGACCTTCGTGTATGCAAAGATTACGCTATATGAACGTCCGTTATCAGTGATCTTTCCAGGATATCCGAATATCATAAAAAGAGGGATAAACAAACTCTTTGTCCATACACCGATATTCAAGATGAGGGTAGTGCAATCACTCGCTCATGAACTAAGACATGTGCATCAAGGCCTTTGTGGAAAGCTTACAGAGGCAAAGACTATAGAGAACTTTCTTGGCAATAGTACAGCGTATCAAAGCCAAGACGTTGAAGTTGATGCTATTGAGTTTGCAGATAAGTTTGTGAAAAGGAAGTTTAAAAGTCCGCTTTCCATTGATGCGCTAATAAAAGCGTATGCATATGGACTCTCCGTACTTGGAGGGTTTCTTTCCGGCATAGTCATGATGATGGGTTTCTTCATTGCGCTTACCATCGTGCTTACAATTATACAATAAAGGAGGTGATATAAATGTTAATAGTAGCAGTAATCGTGTTTGTAGTTTGGTTTCTGATCAGCCTAGGTAATGACAAGAGCGTTGCTAGATCCACTGGGACTGGCCTTTGGAAGGTTATCCTGGTATTGGTCCTTGCTGCGTTATTTGCACCTTTCTGGTTATTCTAGGTAGGTGTGGTTCATGCTATGAGAGGAGGTGGTTCATGGTAGGTATGCTTATTAAAAAGACGTATATAAAGAGTTGGGCGGTGCCGAGCCGTACTAAAAACAATTCAAAGGAGATGTAGAATAATGAAATGTTACAAAGTGAATGCAAATGATATCCAAGGGTCTGTAGTTGCGTTTAAGAGAGCTAGATTGGAATCTAGAATCAAGTTCTATGGCGAAGAGATCGCTGCGATGGCTACTAGTGGAGAAAGAGAAACAGGACAGGTCGACGCGGCAATCGAGAAGGAACAAGCGGAGATCTGTTTGGACCTGATCGACATGGCAAACGAGATGATCACCGAGCGTGCTGCAAAAGCGGACAAAGAGGTCGGCGAAAACGATCTGTGTGAAAACGCGGATGAAGCCTATACCTACATCATGATGGTAACTGGTAATGGAAATAAGCTCAACAAATTGCAGACCGAGACGCTCAACAGCTTTGTCAAAGTCTTTGTTGATCTGAGCCTGGTATCCAAAGAAGCTGCAACTGCCATTGGTGGTGCTGTGAAGACTGGAGCAGGCAAAGTAGTGGGAGGCGTTGATTCTGCCAACAAGGCGATGGCTAAAGGCATCAAGAAGGGCTTTCGTGGTCTTGGCGGGTTCTTTGCCAAGATGGGTGCAGAACAACCAATCGCTGTAGAAGAAGAAGGACAAGAGTAAGAGCTGCATGGGCCTGGGAATATTCCTGGGTCCTTATTTTAATACAAAAGGAGGAATAACAATGGGAAGACCAAAGAAAGGCAAGCTGACAATAAAGGAAAAGAGGGAATTCAAGGAACCAATACAGCAACTCTTTGAGAGAAGTGAAAGAGCTGTATACGCAGCCATGCTGCATATCAGCGGTGGAGACAATAAAAACTGGAGATACACAAACTCACGAAGGTATAAAGATGCTAAGAGTTTTCCAGCATTCTATATCGGTGGCAGTCGGAAAAGAAGAGATGCGATTGAGTGTGCAAACGTAATCAGGATGAGACTTCCTCTTTGTGATGATGACTTAGAAAGAGCGACTGCTGTAGCTCAAAGAGCATGGGAGTACATACTGGATGTCGCGCTAGATGACCTTGACACTGGGGCAGACCTGGACTGTATCGATGACATACTTGATGGAAAGATCGTTGCAGACGGTGTATTGCTTGGCGAGAGCATCGACACTGATATCGCGGTTCTTGACAAGGTACTTGGCTACAACATTGAGCTGAACAGTGGGCGGCGTATCGGGAGAGGACAGGCAGTTTGGGTGTCCTATGGCGAGACTTACCCTGATGGATTTGAGAAGTACTCGTTGAACCAGGTAGTCCATGCTGCCATTGGGTTCTTACTTGAAGAGTTGACAGTTGATGATGTCGACTCGGATATTATGACGTCGTTATACCATTCGGCAACTAATATGATCAATCGCCTATGTCTGAACATCCACTATAAAAACAGCGAGACACATCAAGGTATAAGGATAGCGACAAAGGTGATCATTCCTGTACTATCATACTGCCGTCGTGTTTTTGCTGATGTTTGTGAAGAAGAATAAGAAAGGAGAATCAAAGATGGCAAAGGTATGGGAGTCATTTCGTAATCAGAAACAATGGGAGGCGTATCTGAAGGAGCGCATCAAGAACAACAGGAAGGCTTTGTATCGCAGCATCATTTACGTAGCGATGCTTTCAGAGATGAAACATGAACATGACGGGGTGGGATTCTCGCGCCCTGACCTGGATATGATGGACTATGCAAAGAAACTCATCAGTTGCAGGAAGCTGACGCCAGAGGAAGAGAAACATGCAAGAGAGTATATGCCAAAGTACTGGAAACAGATCATGCGCATATGCAAGAAGAAGTACATGGTGAAGCCAGAGACCAAGGCCCACCTTCGTACTGTTGACCAGTTGTTGGTTAAATAAGAAAGGAGAATCAATATGAAAATCGAAACATTGCAAGACCTGACGGTGGCGCTGGATTCAATCAAGAAGCAGCGCGGCAAGGATCACCACGAGGTAATCCAGGCGATAGTAGAAGTCGTGACCATAATCCTTAAAGAAGTGGATGTCGATAGTGGCGTTTACATCGAAAGGGATCTCTACGATAAATTCTTTGTCAAGGCAAAGGAATGGCTGAAAAGGAACATATCGAAGCTCGAATCTCATTACGAAGACGATATGGATAAGATGCCTCAACTAGTCAAGGACAGAATCGACATGATGATGTTCCTAAGGGATACCATCGATGAGTATGTGTATGCCGTTGAAGAAGAGGAGGACTATGAACCAATGTGCATGAGCGAATCATGCGGCACTTGCCTAAAGATGGACGAGTGCAATCAATACGGAGGGTATTCCTCTGGCAATCCATGGGATGCACCAGGCCTGAGCTTATCCGACTTTTTCTAAAACAACATGTAGTGGCTGCATGTTTATATAAAAAAACTATAAAAAAAGAAAAGGAGAATTACAATGAACACAAACAAATTCGATCATCTGCAAGTACCAGATTTCAGCGAGGTTATCATCAGAAGTATCAAGAAGGACCCAGAGGTCATGAAAAGAATCGGAAGCATCAAGGGCAAGAAACCGATGAATGTTGGCGAGGTGCACTTCAAGACCACGATGCCTGGGCTGTTGATGGTACAAGACAAATGGGAAGGGGATCACTGGAGCTACAAAGACGGTGTCAATCAAAGATTCATCGCAGAGGTATTGGTCAATGAAAGCAGCATGTGGGTAAACCTGCTTCCAAGAACCTACTCCGAAAAGCACCAGAGATGGTTCACTCAGCTCAGAGTGACAGACCTGGTCAGAGGAACCAAGGTGGATCTGTCGAACAAGCTGGCTGCGATGCTGCTGGCTGTATGGCAACTGAAGATGAAGATCTTTGTGCCTGCTGATCCTAGAGACGAAGACCGTGCGATATTCAAGTGGAATCGCGTCGGTGAGGACATCGAAGCAGTTATTGACGGAAAGAAGCGCAAACTGAAGAAAGGTGCTACTGTGCCTGCCAAGCAGGTGGAGGCATACGAGAAGGCGGGTGTACTCGTGGTTACGGAGACGCATCTTAGCCATGTATCCTGCTATGACTGTCAAGAGCGGTATGTAATACCATCTGGAGACACCAATGAGAAGGTAGAGGTGAAGAAAGATGACAAAGAGCTGAATAAGGCTAAAGCTAGATTGAAGAAAGCATCCGAGCGCCGGGCACAGATCGTCAAGATGTTCAAAGAGACGATGGGTAAAGACGGAGAGACTCTGCTTCTAGATGAGCGGCTCAAGGAGGTTGGTGCACGTGCCAATACCAGGAGCATGCTCTGGAGGAAGCTTGAACACGGTGACATGAAAGAGCTCAGAGAGTTCTGCATGCACGATAAGGTCAAAGAGGTCGCAGCGAAAAGCACCAAGCTCAATGCGATCATAGAGACGCTTCTATCGGTGGTGAATGTAGTAAACTCTGCCAATGAGGTGCTCTACTCCTTGACAACAGGTGTAGCCAACGACAAGTCAACAAGGGGCTCAAGAAGCACAACTCGTCTAACAGATGAGGGGGATCAGGAGCCAAACGTTCTATGTCTTGCACATGGAGATTTCGTCGATAAGGAGGCGATCATCCAGTTCAACAAGATGCTGGCCGAGGATACATGGTCTCAGATCAATCCGGATGGATACTCTGCGATAAGAAAGGCACGGGAGATCCTGGCGCCCAACTATGCCAAGGTATTGAGAAACAAGGTGGTCAAGCAGGAGATCACCGAGGAAGGAGAGGTGAAGCGTACCTACGACGAGATCACCTATGAAGGACAGTTCTACAGAAGCTATGATGCGGGACAGTGGAGAAAGGCCATGCTCTCGCATATCTGTGTGGACTGTCCGTACTTTTGCAAGTACCAGGTTTACGAAGGAGACAAAAAGAACTTCTACGACAGACCACGAGCGGAGCAAATGGCAGTGTACAAGCCTGTGTTCACTGGCGGTGTCAGAAGCGACTGGCAGCTGATCGAGACGCAATCTGAGTTCGAGAAGGCATCAAAGAATCTCAAGTTCATGGTGAGAGCCTATGGACTGGAGGTAGTCTACTTCAAGAGAACCAAAGCAGAGAGATTCGAACAGGAACTCGCAGATGTGGACAGCTGGATCAAGAACAAGAAGAAGCCAGAGGATGATCCAGAGACATTCAGTGCACTCAGAGACAAGCTTCTCAACAAGCCCGATTGGTTGAATGCTTCCAAGAAGTATGACAAGGCTTGGGATGAGAAGGTCGAGGAGTTTGTTGGTGCAATTACACAGGAGGAGGAGGCTTAAGGCCTTCTCTTTCTTATTAAAAAGGAGGAAAAGAATATGAGTAAGGTGGCAGTATGTAGACTGTGCGGCGGCGACTTAGTGGCAGTGGATGAAGCAACGGGACACTATGTATGTGACTGTTGTGATTATGAAGAGCGTGAAGGTGTGCAGGTGCAGGCGGGGAAGAAATTCCCCTCTCCTGACAATACGCCAAAGTGTGTTGGTTGTGGAGGGCGCTGTCTGGTAACAGAGACATTTGCAGGTGTGAGCAGACTGGATCCAAGTGAGTATTACTATCAGTGCGTGGCAATGGTGGATGATGAGTGTCTGGAAGATCAGATCACGAGATGGAAACTTGAAAACAAGGAGGAAAAGTAAAATGGGAAAATTGAAAATCAATGGGGCAAGACCAGCGGCAGAAATGATGGAAGAGCAAGTGGTTGAAAACAAAAACAATTCTAAGGAGGAATCAACAATGAAAACAAACACACAGGTAAAAGGTATGAACGCAATGGACAAACTGATGGCAATGGGTGGAAAGGCACCGGAGAAGACTGCAGCAACCACTACAACCAAACAAAAGCCTGCATCAACCGGCGGCAAATTCCGCGTATTCCTGGGTGAAGAGTTCAAGAAGTCCGCAAGAAACCCATACTGGTACAGAGACGTAGAGGGAACTACTGACCAGAGAAGTAACCCCGCCCTTGGCATCCTGGACATCCACCTGTCCTCCTCTGAGAAGATGAGAGGAAACTTCGTATGCTTTGCCAAAATCAAGCTTGGCGTCATGCTTGGAGAGGAGGAGATCGGTACCGTCCTTCCTCTAAACAAAGTCTACTACAATGAAGACACTGGTGCGCTCTCGTTCATGTCAAGAAGCATCAAGGAGGACAGAAAGCTCAAAGACGGAGAAGAGGACAAGGACAAATGGCTTGAGGTCGTTGAGATCCCAAAAGAAGTGAAAGCGCAGGTTCTTCGCTACGTTGAGAAAATAGCAACGGTGGAAAACAGCATGGAAATGGCTGAAGACGAGGAAGATGAAGAGTAAGATAAAATTCCCACGGGCAGGGGATAAGCTGCCCAAATTCAACTACAAGGAGAGATCAACAAATGGAAATCTATTCAAAGACTTACAAGCTCAAACCAATCATCGCAACAAACAACCGAGGTGGGCGCTATGTACCAGAACTAAAAAGGTTTGTCGAAACCGAAGAGACCGCATGCTCGCAAGACGACATCATGAAGTGTGTAAGCCCGATGAAAGACTTCGTTACCGAATCACTGGCGGTGAGAGTATACAACGATGAAGACGCAATCAGCCTCGTATTCTTGCGAAACGGGCGCGTACTAGTGAATTCGCTGCACCAAGACGGCGATCAGATAATGGCACCGATGAACATCAGGATCAAATTCAAGTGCAACCTAAAGACGGGACGCTCCTATCTCATCAAATGGATAAACAAAAGGGTCACATCCCTCCACGAGGTGACAAGGGGGCTATCCGTGGTTGACCCATATGTAAGTTCCGATCCATGGCCATTTTGTACCGCGCAAGACCTCAGGGATATCAACAGGAATAGACATGAGCTCAGGATCGCTGAAGTGCCACAAGATGAGGACAGCTGGCTGAACTATTCTTCTCTTGCTAGCAACAAATGCCTCTACGGAGATATAGTCCCGTTTTATGCGATAGAGGTATTCGCCAATACTCTTGTAAGACGGGTGAAAGAGCGCTTTCACTTTGAAGTGGATGCCGGGTATATAGAGGGCGTCCTTTGCGAACTGAAGAAGGCCTTTGAAGAAGAAGCGGAGTATGTAGAAAGGGTAGATGAGCGCCGTGCCTATGGTATAGTACCATTTGGATACAACCTGCGCCCTGATGACGATCGAGTGCATGCGCCGCGCAAGGCACGTGAAGTGGCCTCAGGTCTGCTAAGCGCGCTTGCACGGTTCAACAGAGCCCCCAATGCAACAGCCGACCAGATTCAAAAATATAAAGACGGGCTGATAAGCTTTACCGGCGTGTCTCCCTCTTCAGGCTCTCCGCTCAAAGACATGCTCATCCGGATGAAGGCTCCAACTGGAAAGCTTATGATGAAGCATCCAGAGTGCGCCTATGCAGTCAAGATCCTGATGCGAAACGGCATGCGCACAGACCTTGCTGTGAAGGTGGCTGAACATATGCGTTTCGATCTGACAGAAAGAGGGAGGATGACCTCTGATGCCAAAAGGCGCCTAAAAATGCGCATCGATGAATTCCTACGGTTCATAAAGCTGCAAAAGGAGGCCTATGGCGTCAGGGAGAAGGATATTTTGCGCCAGATCGTCAATAGCTATGACAAACGCCAAAGATATGTAGAGCGAGTGGGAGCGGACTATTACTGGGAGGAAAAATCCGCAGCCATAGATTCTATACGCCTGTTCTGGACTATGGCTCATATGATGAACACAGGATGCAACCTGAGCATCGGCGTGCGCGATTTTGTACAATACCATGAATACCTCGTCCAGCTCTCAGTTGATGAGAAGGAGAATATCAAAAGGGCCATAGACTTAAGGAGGTTTGAATACACCGATAAGGATAAAGACCTTGAAGATACATTCACGATCGACGGCACTGCGTATTCCTTCCTGCTGCCCGAAAGCATAGCTCACCTTAAAGAGATAGGAAAGAAAATGCACAACTGCGTAGGAGGATACTGGAAGGATGTAGATGGTGGAGGTACCAGGATCATCTACATGAACGAGGAAGAGGTGATGAAGACATGTATTGAACTCGACGTCAATAAAAAAAGCTATACCATCGTGCAGGCAAAGATCGTCTGCAACGGACAGCCAGAGCCAAAGACCGCATCCATCATCAGGGAATGGGCGAGACGGAAAGGAGTTGATGTAAAGACGAGGGATCTTCCAGAGAGCATCATGGAGTTTGAGCAACATTATTTCGCACTATAGTACAAACGAAGGGATGGGAGTTACGTGTGGGCGCCGAGCTCCGCGAGGCGTTGTTGGTGAAAGCTCCTGCGAGGAGACAAGAAAGGGGAAATTTGAAATGAAAATGAAAATTGGCAGATGGTGGATCGTGCGACCGGTAGGGAGCACATACAGGGTGCTAAAGGAGGACCTTAGGGACCAGCATGGCTGGTGGAAACGCTTTCGCATCGGAAAGCTGACCGCTACCGTAAAGGCCATGGCTTTTGGCTTCATGGTCCTAAGCGAGGTATGCGGCATGGGCGACGAGGACGTGGCTCCGCTCATCGACACGTTCATGATGAAGGAGGTGGTGTAATGAGTGTAAGATGGGACATTGAGGACGGCGTCTACCGCTATGAGCTGACCTGCGACAAGTGCAATCACGTGAAGGTGCTCACTTCCCCCTATATAGGAGAGATACGAGACACGCTCTTCGATTCCGGATGGCAGATCATCCACGAAAGAGATCGAGAAGACAGGCTGCTGTGCAAGTGTTGTTATGAGGAGGTGGTGTAATGATCTTGAGAATTGGCGATGTGTACATCTTTAGACCCGACAGGGACGTCTACGCCCTGATGGTGGCGCTTGACCCCTGCAAGGGGCAGTGCAACTGGGGTGAGCTTGTCTACACTCCGCTTTTGTACCTGGGGGGATGGGTAGTGCTTCGCCGGCCCCGGTACTGGTACCATCCGTTCGGGTTTAACGAACACCCGAGGGCGATACGAAGAAAGATCCGCAGATATCTGATGAATGCGAAAGGGGAATTGATATGAGAATAAGACGGGGAAACCTACTGGATGCAAAAGGTGTGATCGTGCACCAGGTCAACAACAAAGGTGCCATGGGTTCCGGCGTAGCGGGACAGATCAGGAGGAAGTGGCCCAAGCACTACAGCGACTACAAGAATGCGCATCTGCGTCTTTGTGTCAATGTGCATACCAAAGTGGAAGGAGGCTGGGTCGTCGGCATGGTGGCACAAGACGGCTATGGACGCGACGGGAAACTCTACACCAACTATGGTGCACTGCGCGTATGCCTGGAACAGGTGGCTGAATCCTATGAAGGAGACATCAACCTTCCCTATATGATCGGCTGTGGCCTTGGTGGAGGAGACTGGGATATAGTCTCTGGGATCATAGAGGATGTCCTGGGTGAGAGGGCTGTTGTATGGAGGCTTGGATGATGGGGCCCTTCGGGCTACCTTTCCGGGTAGAGGTTCATGTATATGAGCAAGGGTAATCCCGTGCAGGCTCCTATTGTTACGGCTATGGGTCATTACGTGCTGTTGGTCTGTATGTGTCCTTGCTTCCCTATAGGGGATAATGGATACCAGGCAGGTAAGGGTACTCTTCTGCCTATAGGGTGTATAGGTATCTTATGGGTACTTCTATCCTATATAGGTATCTTTTATTTCTTCTAGTTAACTAGCCTAATGGGTAGTCCAGCCGTCCCCAGGTCTCCTGTATGGGTAACGGGTGTCTGTTTCTCCCTATAGGGGAAGGGGACACCTTGAAAGGATTATGGGCGGTACCGGGCTAAGTGTCGTATGCTTCCTATAGGGGGAGAAGGGACAAGAGACAGCGCCCTTCGGGCGACAGCCACAGGGAAGTGGGGAGTAATCCCAGGCAGGTGGGTGGAAGTGGAGGGAAGTGGGAGGATAAACCCCAAAGGGGGTGCGATACCTCTTTCTGGACTTGTTTCTGTACCTCTTATTGGCTTATTGGACCTCTTTCTGGACTTGTTTCTACCTCTTATTGGTGTTGTTACTATCCATAGTGTGTGCCCATCTAGGGTCCTTTGGACCTTCCAGGCGATTGTCTCTGCGATTGTATACAAGAAACATTTATGTACGTAAGAAACATTCATGTACGCAAGAAACATTTATGTACACTGTACAGATATGGTAACTACTATACGTATACTATATATGTAAGTATTGTTACGGCTATTGTTAATGAAAGGAGGTTGTTGTACCCTATACTATATCCTATAGTGTTGTTACTCTTACTAGTATTCCCTATAGAAGAACTAGTTAAATAGAGTAAACGCCCAGGCTCCACTTGGCATACCAACGGTTACACCCTGCCAGCATGAAGGGTCACAAGGGTATGCGAACGGCAGACGTCCGCTAGCAATTGCATCTCTTAATCAGCTAAAACACATGTGTGCTCTCGTTATCCAGTGCATTCAAAGATTCACACCCTATAAAAGGGTAGACTATCCCCAAGGAAAAGGATAAGGAGACCAGCACACACGCAGGATGCTTGAAACCAACATTATCACTATGTCTTAGAAACACGGACAACCGTTCGCTGTCGCCGTTACCTCAAAAGCATCAATGACACCATTGTTACGGTCGATTTGTTGTTGAAGAGAAAAGACCCTTCTACTTATACTATTACCTAGTAAAATGGGTGAATTGCACAGTTGTACTAAATAAAGTACAATGTAACCGTTTACAAGTTGATATTTAAAGCTATTTGTTGATGTATGTATGGATAGATAGCCCCAGACTGACAAATGAAGGAAAACGAGAGTCGTATATCTTTTATTGTACATCACCTCCCTTCTGTCCGTCAACCGAAGACACGTTGACGGCCATTGGTCGGTGCTGTCTATTCCAGGCTAAATTTATATGAAAGGAATGAATGTAGTGGATTGTAAGGTTGGAGATAAAATACGTATCATAGATGCTACTGGAGACTTTCCTATACCCAGTCTTATAGGTATGACAGCTACTGTTACAAGAACATCTCCTGGAGTAACATATGTAGTTACTGCTAAGATAGATGATGAAAACTTGATGATAGTCCCGTTCAGGGAAAATGAAATAGAATTGATAAAATAGGAGGAATCAGAAATGGGAGTATGTAAAAAGAAATCGTGTGCACCAGTTGAATTTAAAAATGGGATTGACATCGAACCAAATGTAATGAATACAATGCAGGAGATGAAAGAGGTCTGCTCTTTGTGTCGTCAGAACAAACGATTTCGTATGAATGAAATGAATGACTTTCTCATGGAGTCTATGGGAAAGACTTACAAAGAGGTAAATACTCCGTGTTGTGATGCTAATTGTCCTACGTGGGACAGGCTGGTGAAAGTCTTTGAGGCTGATGTTAAACAAGGAGGTCTTACTGCGAATGTATGCAAGTATTGTATCGCTCATCCAGATAATGACCCTATCTCCTATGGTATTAAGCCATGTACCTCTTCTTATGATATATACAAGGCTGATGAAAAGGAGTGTAAGTCCTTTAAGGCATTTGAGCCATTTAAAGAAGAAGTAGAAGAGGAGGGATCGCTCCCGCCCGACGAAGAACAATTGCTTCGTTGTGAGTTCCTCAATTGCGAAGAGTGTCCGCATACGAAGGAGGAGTTTGATGATCCGGACTTTGAATGCGAGACCTGGAGTTCATTTGAGGAAATGGGTGGAACGCTACCAGACAGTGAACAACTTAATAAGCCTATTATTTACACATCCCGCATCACGCATACAGGTCCAGACTCTATAGACATTACCGTTAAATCTGCTAAGGGAATTGCTAAGAAATTTGCTCCGACCTGGGATATGGTCAAGAAATATAAAGAAGGCAAGCTTTCCAAATTGCAGTATACTAGAAAATATGCCAGAATGATTAATAGGCTGAAGGCAGAAGATTTCGAAGAGCTTATAGGTGACAAAAAGCGAATCATACTCACTTGCTACTGCAAGGCTGGAGAATTTTGCCACAGGACCTTGTTGGCTAAGTTTTTGGAACAAGAGGGTTATGGAATCTATGGAGGTGAAATATAACGATAAAGATTAAAGAAAACATGAGATAAAATGTTATTATACACCCTCGCGTCGTCGTGTCGTCAAGCCCAAAGCGCTTGACCACCCGCCTCGCAGGGTGTTTTATCCAGGCTAAATTTTAAAAAGAAAGGAATGTTAATGATGTCTAAAATTGATTTGAATGTTGATTATCTTTCCGAAGAGTATGAAGAGGATTATGAAACGCTTCAACCTATTCCCAAGCGTAAGCCAAAAACTGCTCAAGAACTGGCAAAAACCTTGACGGATAAGAATAACTGGATCAAAAAGGGACGCCACCGTGGGGAACAAAAGGGAGGCTGGAGATAATGGGTGCAATAACCTATCAAAGAGAACGAGCAAAAAACAGTTTGTTTAATTTTGCTTATGACAATCGGCTTCCAGATCCTATGCCTGGTATGACACGATATGTATATGTCTTGGAATATAATCATGGTGAAAACACAATTATGCCTACACGAGTAGATCAAAGAACAGTGCGTCATACTCCATTCTTTGCTACTGAAGAGATTGCCAATCGGGCAATAGCACACGTAGGAGAAAGATATCTTAAAACATATTATTTCGCACCAGAAGAAATGGACGGTCTTGTCCTTGGACAATTACCTTATGTAGCCAGTCTATTCTTTAAAGAACATAACCAGGCAGATATGCTTTTTCCTGCATTCGGATTTCATTATTGGGGTCGCCTTAACGAATGCCGTGGCTATGAACGCGCTTATGAACGTGTTGGTGTGTTTTTAAGAATTGATGGAAACGTAGTGTATACTGCCCTGGCTAGTGATGTTGGAGGAGGCACAGACAGTTACTTCTTCAATATGATTTATCTTCCATCAATCATGGAGGAAGGATACCTTTTCGCACCTTCAAGAAATCAAAATGGCTTGATAATTGGCTATGCACATAGATGCTTGCCAGAAATGAGAGCCCTACAACAGGAATATGTTGAAGAAACAATGAAATATGCAGGTGAACGTGAAGATTTCTTAAACAATGTATAGGAAGGAAGATGAAAAAATGAGTGGACAATTGGTAAAGATTTACGCCGATGGTGGTTGCCGTGGTAATGGCAATGAATGTAACATCGGTGGCTGGGGAGCTGTAATGCTAGACATGGCGACAAAAAAGTTCAGAGAGCTGAAGGGAGCTGAACCATCCTCGACGACCAACAACAAAATGGAACTTACAAGTGCTATAGAGGCACTGAAAGCTATGAAAAAGCATGACATTCCAATTGAAGTGCATATGGATTCACAGTATGTTGTTTCTGGGATGACATCCTGGCTTGCATCATGGAAAAAGAACAATTGGCGTACCTCTGCAAAGAAGCCAATTAAAAACAAAGAACTATGGAAAGAGCTTGACGGGCTGGCGAGCAAATTCGCCGACCTGAAATGGGTCAAGGTCAAAGGGCACAGTGACGACAAATGGAACAACCGTGCCGATGAACTCGCCAATGAAGCAATGGACGAGATCGCCTAAGGAGGAATGTATAATGAATGGTTATTCAAATCCAACGTATAACCAGATGCTCAATACGCTTAAGGATTACTATAAGCGTAGAAATTGGCGTAAAGAGGAGCTTAATTGGCTCTCTACAGCCAGACAATGGAAGATTTATCGTGAATTTGAAGCTAAGGGTTGGCCGTTGTCAGAGACAAACGAAGTGGAGGGTGAGGAGCAATTATCGTTGCTATCGGAGGACTTACGACGCTTATTGGAATCGCACTAGTGGTATGGACCGTGCTCACTTTGTTAATCAGAATCTTTAAAGATTGAAAGGAAGTGTTACACATGTTGTACATAGAATATATGCTTCTAGACAAATCAACGACTAGGAAAACCATCAAAGATCGCTCTATT
>JAOZIG010000440.1 GCA_026014515.1 Candidatus Bathyarchaeota archaeon
TTTTCTCTTTATTTATTGGAGAAAAGAAAGTTAATTACCATGAAACCTCTTTTTGAGGGTTTATTTTACAAAAACGTGACGATTAGCTAATTGTACATTCTGCTCAGATGGTTTATAAATTATATTTAGAAATGCAAACCAAATACACAAAATATTTCCAATTAGTAATATTTTTATCCTCAAAACGGATAATCTGCGTTCATGGTCGAACCTTTCTCTTCTTATGAAAGGGAAGTACAGGAGGATGTGAGTTGTACCAAATAAGCGGTTTTGAAGCTTTCTGGGCATTTGCGTTAATTGATTTCGGCTTCTTAGCCCTTGCAGTAATGGCTGCTAGGCTTGTTAGTCCGAAAAAGCCCAACGAGATTAAGACCACAACCTACGAGTGTGGACAAGAACCATTTGGTGAAGCAAGAACCTTCAGGCTTACGGGAATATCAAGATACTTTGGTTACGCTGTTGCCTTTTTTGCGCTTGACGCATTTGGTTGGATGGTTCTCACATCTGCGATGTCAGTTAAGATAACAACTGAGTTGGTTACAATCATCGCGATCTATACTTTCATCATATTCACGGGAATCGCGTATTTCCTGCACGAAAAACAATATTTGGTGAACTAGATGGAAAAAGAGACAGAAATAAGAAGAACCTGTGATAACATCCCGGGTTCTGGATTAGCCTATAACTTAATAGATTTCATCGACGGCTGGGCAAGGAAATATTCCATCTGGCCAATACACTTGGTAACTGGTTGCTGTAGCCCTGAGTTCATGCAGGTATCAGGTTCACGGTTTGACATGGAGCGCCTTGGAATTCTTCCATTCGCAAGTGTCAGACAATGCGACTGCATTATGGTAGTTGGCATAGTTTCCAGAAAAATGGCAGAACGTGTAAAATATCTCCATGAGCAGATGGGTGAACCAAAATACGTAGTAGCTGTAGGAGCTTGTCCCACAGGAAAAGGGCCATTCCACGACTCATATAGCGTCGTAGCGATTGACGATTATGTTCCAGTAGATGTGTATATTCCCGGTTGTCCCCCAAGACCAGAAGCAATCATTCACGGAATGATGGAGCTACAAGAAAAGATAGTAAAGGAGAGGAGACTTGGTGTCAAAGAAAAATAGTCTCCCTGATTTTATCGCCTCTTTTAGTGATGCTCATAGTGAATCAGTTGAAGTTTTTGAGGACACCCGCGCGTCAATAAAGGCAGATAAAGACAAGATCATCGAGACCGCTGAGGTTCTAAGAGATGAATATGGCTTTGTTATCCCAATTGGCGGTGGAGCCATCGATTATCCTGAAGAGAATAGGATGGAGATGAATTACTATCTCAATAACCCAGACTCAGATTTCATAGTCGTATACAGGGTTCCAGTCGATAGAGAAAACCCGGTGTTACCTTCAATGACCGAGGTCTGGGAAGCAATGAGCTTCCACGAGAGGGAGACTCATGAGATGTTTGGTATAGACTTTGAAGGACACCCCAATATGGTGCCCCTACTATTGCCCCCAGACTGGAAGGGTGGATATCCGCTTCGTAAAGACTTCAAAGGGGAGGGTGTTGAGTAATGGCGGAGCCAGAACTAAGCCCTGAACTAATGAGGATAAGCTGGGGTCCACAGCATCCAATGAGTGGTCAAACAAGAATACTCCTTGATACAGATGGTGAGAAGGTTCACAGGATTATCGCTGACCTTGGTTTCACACATCGTGGAATCGAGAAAGTACTCGAAAACCGTTCACTGATAGGCGGCATCGTACCCATCGACAGAATGGCGATGGTAGACACGGCAAACATCAGCATCGGTTATGTTACTGCAGCAGAGAAAGCCCTAGGGCTTGAGGTTCCTGAAAGAGCGAACTGGATCAGGTCACTTGTATGCGAGATGAGCAGGATAAACAGCCATCTATACGCATTCGGTCTACAGGCAGAAGCAACAGGATACTTCCCAGCTGTCTTCCTATGGACAACAGTAGACCGTGAGGTCCTACTGGACTTGTTCGAGGAGTTAACAGGAGCCCGTTGGAGCTTCAACTTCTTCCTACCCGGCGGAGTCTACAAGGATTTCCCAGAAGGATTCGCTGACAAGGTAATCGAAGCAGTACATTATCTGCGTAACAGGTTCAAGGACTACTGGAACGCCATGATCGAAAACCCCATGTTCGAGATGCGATGCAACAATGTTGCTATACTGGAGCCAAAAGACGCGCTAAGATTAGGCGCAACAGGGCCAGTCATCAGGGGCTCAGGCATACCCATCGATATGCGTAACGAGGAACCCTATGCAGCATATGGTGACCTTGACTGGGAGGTAATCACCGAGGACGCATGCGATGTAATGGCGCGTACC
>JAOZIG010000522.1 GCA_026014515.1 Candidatus Bathyarchaeota archaeon
AGGAGAGACAGTATCGGGTCTGACTTCGTTTGGATCGTACCACTCACAGGCAGAGACCAGGGTAGGGACTTCCCCTTGGTTTGTCAGGGTGGCAGCTCGCAGACGTGAAGGAGCGAACGCCCAGGAAGTGTCGAAAAAGGTTTCAGAAAGGTTTCCGTTCTCGTCTGATTCAATAATTCTTAGATAAGGTCCAGTAGATAGATCATCCATATATGAGACACCAGAGGCAACCCACTCGTTGATTCCATCATTGTCTATATCAGCAATTACAGGAGTATAGTTATATCCATAGGTACTGCCAACAAACTCTTTAACCTCAAATTCCCCTGACTCGCTAACGTCAACGTAAAACAGGGATTTATTGTTGGGCGTTGGGTACTTTCCCCAGACTCTGTTTAACGCGATTTCGTTTTGACCGTCGTTGTCAATGTCACCGACAGCGCCTTCGAACGCATAATCCGCTTCTTCGCCCCAGTTGTGTGTGAAACCCTGGTAGTTGCCGAAGACAAACATCTCGTAAGTTTCATCGTACTGGAGAATGCTATGGTACTCCATGGTAGCGACATGGAGATATGTGTATGGATGGACGTTATCATTAGCAATACCATAACGGACAGCCACAATATTCGGGATGCCGTTTTTCTCCCAATCGACAACATATGTTGACCCGAATCGAACATTGAGAATCAGCGATGCCCTGTAGATTTCAACGTTTCGTTCACCCCACCATTTGTAGACCCATGCCTCCGCGTCTCCCCCCTCGAAGTAGACCTCGATATATCCATCCTGGTCAAAATCGGCCGCCACCATGCTGTTCATATTCACATAGGGAGGGTACTCCGCGTTGATCCCTGCCGGAGTCGCCAACGTATCTTCCGGAAGCCATACATCCCCGTAACTGTTCTCATAAACGTACATCGTCGCAACTGTGTCCCAACTGTCGGCCTTCTCCCAAAAGAGCCACTCCATGCGGCCGTCCCTGTCCACATCCTCAATGACGAATTGTGCCGCCTGATGTGTATAGAGGTTATTCAGTTTCCCCGAGTCGCGGAGTGCGAACTCGTATTGAATATCAGAGGGTGAGAATCCCTGGAGAGAGGTTGTATTTAGTGTGCCCGCATTTGAGGTTCCTTGAGATGCTGAAGGAATCGGCAGGTGAGAATTGTCTTGAGTTACCGATTGAATGGCTGATTTCATCAGGGCGTCGCTTGTCTTCCGGTCGAGCACAACTGATTCTTGCATGAGAGTAGAGCCGAGGTAGATTGTTGAGGATGTACCCTCGTCAACAACAAGATCAAGGAGAAAATCGCCATCCAAATCGATGAATGTGCTGTCGGCTGAATAGGCAGGCAGAGAACTGGTTAGAGCTGCCAGAAGAATCAACAGGCTTCGTTTCATAGTCGAGACCCTTTGTAAAGTCAGTTCATGCTAAAAACACGTGACCAAGGATCTTGTCTTTTCATCTCCGAATGATAGTATGGGTACTATTGATTCCAGATACTATCAACAAAATAAATCGCCAAGAATAGAATACGCAGACTATTACTTCCAACCCGATCTGTTATGGGAGGTTAACTTGAACAGGATGCTCTCCTACTCGTCTGTTTTTGATTGATCTGCGGGGTGCTCTTCAAATGTGGCATCCACGACGTCGTCCGGGTTGTGCTAATAATAACAACCTGGTGCTGAGCAATCGAGCAGGGGGTGAACAGCTTTTCACCCCCCCGCCCTCTGCTGTGAATGGACTATTTCATCAACACTATACGTTGGGTTTGCTGGAAATTGTCAGCACTCATCCTGATCAGATAGACACCAGAAGAAAGCTCCGCCCCGTTGAACTGTAATTGGTGACACCCTGCTGGGAGCGCTTCATCAACCAGAGTTCCTACAAGAGAACCGGTAATTGAGTACACGTCAATTTTGACATTACCGTGCTCCGGCAAGTCGAAAGCAATAGTAGTCTCCGGATTAAAAGGATTAGGATAAGCCTGCTTTAATGCATATTTAGTAGGTAGCGCTTTACCCAGTGTTGCTATCTGTTCTGATCCGCCACCTTCGGAATCGATTCCTATAAAGCCCTTCGTACTAACCGTCGTTGATGCAATCCCGTCTTGAGGATAACTGTCTCGCGCTTTTACGTAATAATAGATATTGTTGCCGTCGAAGGCGTATCCGGCGTTTGGGTCTGTATAGGAAGTAGTAGTTGAACCAACAGTAGCAATCAAAGAATACGTGCTGTATTTGTTGATGTAGTATTTTCTGTAGATTTTATAATTGGCGATATCCGGTTCTGAAACCGCTTCCCAACTAATTTTCGGGTGGGTTGATACAATACTG
>JAOZIG010000473.1 GCA_026014515.1 Candidatus Bathyarchaeota archaeon
AAATCCTCCTCAAACAACTTCTCCTTGAATAACCCAGTCTTGAAAGTGAAACCAGTGTTAGGTATCACAACCAAGTCTGGAGCACTGCCAGTTTCAGGGCCACTGAATACATCCTGTTTCCGGTGGACGGTTTTTACTACTCTTTCACCATTAACGCTCAGACCAGTGAGTAAGTCGATTAACTCTTCTTGTATGTTCTCTGTTTGGTCGTGTGTTACTGAACCGTTAGGGAACCTGTCCTTGTGGTTTAGGTATATTTTTGTTTGTTCCGCTGCGAAGGCTCGTGTCTCTGGTTTGATGTTGTTGTAGTTTTTCCTCAGGTTGTTATCGTTTGTTAGATAGCCTTCCTGTCTGAGCAAGGTGTTGATGTTCACGGCTGTCTCTATTGAGCCCATTCCGTGGTCGCTTAGCATCATCAAAGGAGCGTCGTCTGGGAGTTGCTCAACGATATGCTCAATGACTTGGTCAATTCTGGCGTAGAAATCGAGAAAATCTTGGTAATGGGTATGTGTTTTGTCGGTGTATGCGTGCCAGAGGTAGTGTTCTATTCGGTCTGTGCCTGTTACAATGAAGAACAGTGTATCGTATCTTTGTTGTTTGAGTAGATGGTCCAGTGTTTCAACGCGTTTGTCTAGTGCCTCGTTGAGTTGAGATATGAATAGTGGGATTGATTCCTTGAATAGTGATGCGTTTACGTCTATCTGGTATCCGTGTTTTTGTAGCCATGGGAGCTGTGTGTTTGGGTAGACTGATTTCTCTATGCTTGGTGAGACGAAGCCTGTGATCATTGTGCCGTTCATGGGCTGCGCTGGGTAGGCTGCTGGTAGGTTGATTATCAGTGTCTTTTCTGTGGTTTTTCTCCAGAATGGCTGTGCCTTGAGTTTGTGGCTGTTATGGAAGCTCTGTGTGTATGTGCCGGGTATGAAGTCTGTGAACCCGTATACTCCGTGGGTTCCGGGGTTTGTGCCTGTTATCATGCTGTTCCAGCTTGCGGCGCTGTTGGGTGGTAGGCTGCTTCGCATCTTTGTGAGGGTGCCTTGTTGGATTAGTTGTTTCATGTAGGGCATTGTGTTGTTGTCGGCTAGGGTTTGGAGTAGTTTTACTGGTACTCCGTCTAGTCCTATTATGGCTGATCTCAACACAAAACACCCTATTTTATTACCACTACATCGTAGTAGTAAATATAATTGTTTTGATGGTTTTGAATATTACAACAAGAAAAAACACTCCTATACAATAATCACAAATTGTTAGTAACAATTATAAACGCAAAATTATCGTTAGCGATATGGGACAAGAGGCGCCCAAAACAAACCCAATAAGAAACATTCTAAGTGATTTCAGTTTCATACGGGGTAACTTCCTAGTCATACTCATGGGCTGGCTTATCGTAGACTTCACCCGCGAAATGGCAAACACATACTACCCATTATACGTAGTAGAACTCGGAGGAACAGCCACCACCATCGGTATAATAGCCGCAGCAGCCACAATAACCGATGCATTGGTTAAGATACCTGGAGGTCACCTAGCCGACAAGTATCGACGCAAACGTCTGATACTTGTGATGACGTTTCTAGCATCAGGTGCCCACCTCGTCTATGCCCTTGCGCCATCATGGCATTTCCTCGTGCTCGCCGCTGTTCTCACAAGCTTCTGCTGGATATACACTCCCGCTTTCAACAGCATCGTCATAGAGGCGCTTCCGAAGGAAAAAAGAGGCACAGGATATAGCTTGGTGAACCTTATCACAAGGGTTTCTACTACTCCTTCTCCGCTTATCGCTGGTTTCCTCTTTACAAGATATGGTATCGTAGGCACAACAAGGATCGCCTACGGGTTGGTATCCTTGGCTTTTCTCGTAGCAGCTATACTACGATTCCGGCTTGAAGAAGACACCGATAAACCAGAAGTAACCGTGGAGGCTGTGTTTTCTTCTCTGAGTAGCGCGAAGGAGTTCGGTGAGGGCATCACTATTTGGAGAGAGATGCCCAAGTCCCTGACAGCGCTTTTCTCGATGGAGTTACTGTATCTCTTGCCTAATGTTATGTTTAACACGATTCTGACCTTGTATCTTGTGAATGATCTGGGGGTCAATGAGCTTCAGCTTAGCAGACTTGGGGCAATCATCGGTGTGACCATGATTATCTTAGCTATACCTGTTGGGAAGATCATTGACAGATATGGTAGAGTCAAACCTATCCTCTTTTGTTTCATACTTACTATGTTCACGTTGCCGCTTCTACTCATGGATATATCATATATCCAACTGGTTCTAGCGACGCCCATAATCGGGTTGATCAATGTAATATTTTACAGCGCTACACAGGCACT
>JAOZIG010000291.1 GCA_026014515.1 Candidatus Bathyarchaeota archaeon
TCAGTCCACCGGATCAAAATACTTGCTGTGCTTACCGCTAGTATGCTTATCAGTAATGCTAGGTTCGGTGGTAGTCTGGGTTCCTCGCCCATGAAATTGATCACATCGGTCTGAGTATAAAATAGATGCCTAGGAAAATGGGTTTTTTGTTGACAAAAGTGTATATTGAAAACCGTTAAGGATACGTTTTTTTACATAGATCAGACCTGAAACCGGGCTGTTCTGGGGTATAATATAGGAAAAGGAGGCTGGTTTCATCTGGGATTGGTATACCCCCCCTCCCCCCCTACTTTGTGCCGAGTTTTCGCATTATGAGCAAAGCTGTGGCTTTACTGCATTCTATGATCTCATCGATTGATGCATTTTCGTCTTGTTTGTGTCCCCTGTGGTATGAGCCGCCAACGCCAAAGCTTACGCATTTCATACCCCCGTCTACTACCTGATAGTTCATGTCAGTGCTTGCGAGGGTGCCTGTGAAGGGTAGTTTGACGCCTATGGCTTCCCCGATGATGCTTTGGCAGTCTAATGCATAGGGGTCTGTGGCGGGTACAACGTAGCCTTCACGGTAGTTGATCACATCAAGGCTGTATTCGAGGGCTGGGTCTTTCGCCTTAACTCCGTCCAGTACTTGTTTGAACTCGGCATAGGTCTGGTCATATGTTTCACCGGGTACCATGCCTCTTAGTACTTCTTCTACGCAGTGGTCGGGTACCGTGGCTCCTTGGACTCCTCCATGTATGGTGCCTATGTTGAGCATGGCGGTGAGGTCTGTTACTCCTTTCTCGCGGAGTGCTTCCCCTAGGTCGATGCCGGGGGCTGGAACTTTTCGTTTGAGCAGGGTGTTTCTCCAGTAATCAGTAAGCGCAACGTTGAGTTTACTCATCTTCTCGATGGCGTTTACACCGAGTATTGGGACCTGTCCATGATAGCTGACACCGTGGGTGGTTAGCTGGAACCTTGTTCTCCCCATGGCGGCTAAACCGATTCCCTCTAATCCGCCATCGATCTGAAGCCCGATGTCTGCTTTGACTATTCCTTCCTTGATGAGATAACCTAGTCCAGCTACTCCACCAATTTCCTCATCACAGTTTGCGGTGATTATCAGGTCTCCACCTAGTTTGATATCCAGACCGCTCAGGGCTTCCGCTGCAAGGGTGAGGGCTGCCAGTTCTCCTTTGTCATCTGCAACGCCTCTGCCCCAGATGTAGCCTCCACCTTTATCGTGAATGGATTTCTTATATGGCGTGGTTTCTGTTACTTCTCCACCAAGGGGATCAACAGTCCAGCCTTCCTCTTGAATGGCGGCAGTGTCTAGGTGGACACTAGCGTGTAGGGTTGGTCCTTTGCCCTTTCCTTTGAGTCTAGCAACCAGATTGCTTCTTGGTCCTTCTAGTCCCATGTGGGTCTTGCCTGATAGTTTGAGGTATTTTTCGGTGGCTTCGTGGATGCTTGTTTCGTATCCGAGGGTGTGGTATTTGTCTGCTATTAGTTCACAGAAGGTATCATAGTTGAGCCCTGGTGGTGTCTGGGTGTCTATGCGTACCATTTCTCGTAGGAGCTCGATCATGGGCTCCCGCTTGGACTCGATATAATCAAAAACCTGCCTCTCAACGCTGCTTAACATAACTTAACAAACGCTATAGACGTATTAGAAAACTACCAGAAACCTACGATAATGACCTGTCTAGTTTTTCTTGATTCTGTTAATTCATTCTATACGAGTACAGGTACCCTAGATGATCAAACAAGTACAAGTGATCACCAACAGCAACAGGCACACCAGTGAATCCGGATAACAGTTCAAGCCTCTGCTTAACTTCACCAGTCGTTGCATCCATAAGATAGACAGTCATATCCTTGGAGCCAAGGATCAACGTATTCGTTGACTTAACAAGAGTAGGAGAAGCTGTAATCATATCCCCGGTTTTGAATCTCCACACATCGTCACCTGTTGTGCTATTCACTGCGTAGATCAATCCACCATGGTTTCCGAAATAGATCAAACCAGAATCTGGGTCAATAGTGGGTGATGACATGCTGCTTGCTCCGCTTGTGAACACCCAAATAGGCTCTCCTGTGCTGATGTTGACTGCGTGGAGTCCCCTGTCCCATGATGTAATGTATACGATTCCGTTGAGTATGGCTGGCGTGGATTTTATCGCTGAACCAGTGTGATAGCTCCAACGCATCGAACCGTTAAACCAGTAACAATACAGATCACCATCATTCTCACCGATAAAAACACATCCAGAAACAGGGTCAACACTGGGTGTACTATGAGGATGATCGCCAAGAGGGTCGGTTCTGAAGACCTCTCTTCCAGTATCCGCGTCCACACCTACAATATAGCCGTCTGGTTTGTCCATCTCAACCCCAATATAGACAACGCCTTCGTACAGTGTTGGGCTTGATCCAATGTAGCTTCCGAGTCTGTTCTCCCATACCTTTCTTCCCGAGTCGATATCAACTGCGTAAATCCAGCCATCATAAGCCCCAATATACACCAAGCCACGCGCCGGGTCAACACATGGAGACCCATGAATCCCATTCCGAGACATCCGCGTATAGAAACTCCATTCCACCTCACCAGTCTCACGATCAACAGCCACCAAGGCACCAGTGTCCAAGCCAACGAAAAGCTTGTCACGATAGACCGCTGGAGAACTCTTTGAGGCAGCATACTCCCCTTGGTTTAGGCGTTCGGTTCTCCACTCAAGAATTAATCCCGCGTCTACTGTGCAGTCTTCTGGTGCTAATCCCTGGTGGGTCACTTCCAGTCGATACATGTTCCAGTTCTGACTTGGTTCTATCATAGCGTCAGTGTACACGACAACCATAGGTTCAGGGGTATAGACCATTGAGACCCCGATCACAGTAACCAGTATGAACACTGTAACTCGGTAGAGTGTTGTCCAAGAACCGGGTTTCATTGCAGATAATCAAATAATCCCCCATATAACACCTATCCAAACGATTTACACAAAATCTTAACAAACTATAAACCAACAAACCCCATCATAATCTTAGATTGACCGAGGAAAAACCACGCCAATTCGACACTATACAAGAATGGCACGATTGGCTAGAAGAAAACCACCAGACAACTGAATCACTTTGGGTGATCATACAGAAAAAAGCATCAAAGAAACCGGGCATCAGGTACGAGGCAGCCGTGCTTGAGGCAGTCGCGTTTGGTTGGATTGATGGTCAGATAAAACGAATAGACGATGACGAGTTTATGCAACGGTATACTCCCAGACGCCCCAGTAGCATATGGAGCAAGAGTAACAAGAAACGCGTGGAAAAACTCATCAAAGAAGGAAGAATGACCCCCGCTGGATTAGAGAAAGTTGAGGAAGCCAAGAAAAACGGTCAATGGGAGAAAGCTTACACAAGCAGGGCACCAGTAGAGATACCTAAAGACCTCCTGACAGCGCTTAGCGCGGTTCCGGAGGCATTGAAGAACTTTAAAGCGTTTCCACAGTCTGCACGGTTCATGTATATTCACTGGATAAACGAGGCGAAACGAGAAAAAACCCGGGAGAGACGAATCTATACAGTAGTGGTTCGATCAGAGAACAACCAGAGACCGGGAATAGATCTCAGGGTAATTAATCCCTGATTGCTTCAAGAAAACTCAGTAACGCCCGCAGCAGTGGCTCTGAGGGTTTTGTCAGGAACTCATGCGGTGCATCATGTAATACTATGTGGTAGGCTTCTGGTAGTTTCTCTAGGGCGGTTTCTACTTCTTGGTCGCTGAGCATACCGTGTTCTGCTTGAAGTATCAATACGGGGCATTTGATGTGCTTGATGTGTGTCATTGGATGGTATCCGTTGAAGTGGTTTCCCGGTGAATCAAGGTCCATACCATTATCGATGATACTTCTAAGCAGGTTTGGATCGAGTTTACTCAGACTCTTCGCCCTGTACATCCCATAGGTTGGGTTAAAGCCATCTGGGTCAGCCTCTTGTAATGCCTTGTATATGTTCTGTGTTGTCTTCTGCTCCTCTATTAGCTTGATTAATCCACCGAATGAGCCTCTCATCCTATCAGATGCGACAGGCTCCTTGAGGCTGCTATCTCCGAGAATCAAGCCTCGTACAAGGTCTGGGTGCTCTGCTGCTATCTTTGTGGCTACTCGCCCACCGAGACTGTGCCCAAAGAGAACAGCGGGTTCACGTACTACGCTTCTCAAGAAGTGGACTGTGTCATCAACATAGTAGCCGAAGCCGTATTCGTCTGTGTGCATTGATGATCCGTGTCCTCTGAAATCTGGTGCATAGATTTTCCATCTTGAGGATAGTTCAGGGATGAGTAACTGGAATGCCTGCCACCTGTTGGCTGTGCCGTGTAGAAGTACCAGTGGTGGCGCATTTCCCTCTGTGCTGGCGTAGTTGATGCGTTTTACACTTATCCTGTGCCATCTCTCGGTTATCATGTGATAAGCGTGGACGGGGAGGGATTTAATGTTTCAGAGGAAACTCTTCAACTATCTCGATCCACGGATGCATGCCCTCTGAAGGGAGATGAGCGATCACAAGCATAACACGATCTACAGAAACGGTGCCTATCTTGGTGTCTCGTGCCTTCTCAAGATATTGGATGAGTTCTTGGTAGTCTTCAGTGCTCTTGTACTGGGTTATGCTCATGTGTGGGAGGAAATTTGGGTCATGGAATAATGATTTGAGTCCTAGTTTTTCACGTAGATTCTTGTTGATGTCTCTGATTACTCCGCCATCGTGTCCCTCGACGCATACCACTGCCTTGAAGTTGTTCAATCGCTCCAAGCTGACCTCAAACGGCTCATATTGTTTGATGATTTCACCCGCTTCTTCAACAAGTTGATCAAGCTCGTCTCTGGTTATCTCATCATCACTCGTTTTCTCGTCTGTGAGACAAAGACCTGTCTCCTTGACCGTGAGGTGTAGATAATCAAGTGGGAATGTGTCTATGCACCGGTATTCTGCCAGTTTTTCATGTGTAGCAGTTACCTGCGTCTTTATGGACTGGTCATTGATCTTTACAAGGAAAACGAGATACTCCGTTCTTCCTTTCGCCCAATCATTATCGGTCCAGCTCTCCATGATGATTGGAGACTGGTATCGGTTCTCCCAGATGGAATCATATTCTTTGCTCTGCGATTTATGGTCCAGTCGCATGAATCTATGTTGTTGGATTTGTTATCTATAGTTTGAGGTACTTGATCTCCATATCATCTGGAGAACGATAACTGAACCCATCATGCACAAGCTCCAACAACACATAATCCGGGTGATCAACACGGTCAAAATAACCTCTAGCCCAATCAATGGCATCATAGACACGTTTCTTAACAACCTCGTCGTCAACCTCATACGCTTCTCCAGCGCCCCTGATGAACCCATTCACCTTCTCACCATCAAGGGTCATGTAATACTCGTATCTTGGGTTCAATCTGAGCTGCTGTAGCTTCTTTGCATCTTTTCCTCCCCTAGCTCCAGTGATCATGTAGAAGTGGTCATCCATGTAGATGAGGCTCATGGGGCGGACTCTTGGCTGTTTTTCGTCTGAGGTGGCGAACTGGACTACTTGTTGCTCCCTGAACCTGTTCATTATCTCGTCTATTAATTGCATGAAATCAGTGTGTGTTCTGTTTTTGATAAGGGTTTCAACAAACCGGTACTGATGTTCAAGAAACGATTCTTGGACTAGGATTAAATACTATCACATGTTTCATAGCCGATACCACGGGGAACCACATTGAACGAGAGAAACGACAAACTATACCTCGGCTATCTAGCAAGCAGCCACTTCATAATCCACGTATTCACAATGCTCCTGCCTGTACTGTTACTGCCTTTTCAGGAAGAACTGGGCATCAGCCTCGTACAGCTAAGCCTCCTCTCCTCAATCCCACGACTCATCAACGTATTCATCTACATACCCACAGGCATCATAAGCGACCAATACCCAGCCCAGACACTAACAGCAAGCTACTTCGTAACCCTGCTAGGCGCACTTGTAATCCCATTGAGTAACGGTTTCTATGCATTACTCGCTGGTTTCATACTGTTATCCACGGGCTCGACACTATACCATCCCCCAAGCCTAAAGATGGCAAGTAGTTATGACCCATCAAAACTCAGCCTCGCCCTCGGAATCCACAACATAGGAAGCAACATAGGATTCGCCGCTGGTCCACTTCTCCTCGGACTCTTCATGTCCCGTTCTAGTTGGCGGTACAGCTTCTATGTGTGGGCTGTTTTTACGCTGGTTATGGCTGTCTTCAGCATCGGTTATACTCGTAGAACCTTGGAGAGTGGCGAGAAGCGTAAGTTGAACTTCCTTGGAGACATTCGTAGTATCATATCCCGTGATTTTCTCTTGGTTGTAGGGGTCTCGACTTTGATTGAGGCCATATTCAACGTCTTGGTGACCTATGTTCCAGTCTATTTCACAAGAGAGATTGGGTTAAGTTACAGCCTCACAAGCATCATCTCTGGTCTTGGGCCCGTTGCGGGAATATTGGGCAGCGTCATCGGTGGTTATGCCGGGGATCGTTATGGTAAGTATAAGATGGGGATTCTGGTGAACGCTGTATTAGGTGGGTTCCTGTTTATCTTCCCATCCATGAGTACCCTGATCACTGTCGTGGTTATCTATGCGCTTTACAGGCTTCTTCAGGCATCCTTCATGCCGCTACTCAACAGCATGATAGCTAGTCATAGCAGCTTGGAGAATAGGAGCCTAGCCTATAGCTTCAACTTTGTATTGGTGAATCTCTTTGGCTCCTTGTCTACCACTGGTGCCAGTATCTTGATTGAGAGTTATGGTACACGTGTGATTTTCCCGGTGGCTATTGTTGCAATCTTGCCTGTTTGTGTTCTAATCTGGATGCTTAGCCATTACCCGGAGCACTGATGTCTTTATCTTAAGACTGATGTAACCATGGCTCACCATATGTGTTGACATAACTCATAAAGTGATTTTCTGGTTACACCATCTCGCTGACGGAAAATGTTCAACACCTACGTTTTCACCTATTACAGCTACATCCAAATCATCATCAACATGTGGATCAACTGCTGGTTCATGTAGCTAAAACAACCCCTTCTTTTTTTACCAAAATAGTAGCCAGTTCAACAAGTGTTGATAAAAAAGAGAAAAGATATGATTGGTTAGACAACCCACCAGAGGTGCATGCAGATCATTCTTAGCCACCAAGCGGTGTAACCAAGATAATCAAAGATGATGTACATTTTCCACCCTTCCTTGGTTTTGTGTTACCAAGCGATTTGCTTAACAGTTATGTCTAAAGAAAAACACACCAAGGGTGACAGAATCAAGTAAATAGATGCTTCATATGCTCACGATACTCAGAAAAAGCCGTCCTACCTGACTCCGTGAGGCTCAATCTTGTTACTGGTTTCTTGTCTTGAAACTCTTTCTCCACGTTGATGTAGCCTGCTTCCTCTAATTTACTCATGTGGCTGCTTAGGTTACCAAAGGTCAGGTTCAACTGATTCATCAAGTAGAGAAAGTCAGCGGTCTCCACAACATACAGGTTCGCCATGATCAACAACCTCACAGGTTCATGTATGAGTCTATCAATGGACTGTACATCAGGCAACTCATCACTTGGATTACTCATTATCAGAGCCTCTTTCATCCACAGAGATCACTGGGTATCTCCGAGTGAAATTATAAAGCCTGACTACTCCCGCCACAATGAATATCCCGCTCAGAAACAGCAGATGATATACTACTCCAGCCTTAACGTTATCATGTTCTATGACGGAGAATACTATTCCAGACAATAAACTAATGATTATGTAGACTAGGTTCACCCGGTCTCCTGTTCTCTCGTAGTTATAGTAGAGTCCACCGAAGAGTATCAACCCGATAAGTGCAGGTATCCACTTGAAAAGAAGACCGCCTGTCACTTGACCGTAAATGAGCGAGATGAATACGATCAATGCCAGCATGATGACTCCAATAAACATGAGAATCCCGATTCCAACATCTTTAGCTGCCTCATCTGGTAGCTTCAAGTAGCCTATTCTTGGGTATGTGATGCGTTTTCTATATGCCTCAATTATGGTTCTCATGAAGATAACATAGACCCCTAGGAATGGTGTGAATGAGGCTGTCCCTGTGAATGATGTGCTTGACACGAATAGGATGACGCCCATGAGTAGCTCCATCATACCATCCTCGTTTAGCAGCTTGTGTGCTTTCTTCTCCATGTCTTGGAGATTGATCTTGTCTGTCATCGTATGCCTAGTGATCTCTTTGCACTATTTAAGCACTTTGCAGCACAAAGTATGATTTGTAGCTAAGCATTTTAAACTACATCAACAATTCAAGAAGTATGAGCATAATAGACGCCATCTCAAGCAACTTCTGGGTAATATTCCTCTTCTTCAGCCTCATATACCCAAGACTACAACAAGGAATGCTACAAAACGCACGAGAAAACGCCCTAAAAAGCCTAGGCAGAAAACGCGGCACCAACGTAATCACCCTCATCCACAGACAAGAAACCCTAAGCCTATTCGGACTACCCCTCGCACGATACATAGACATCGATGACAGCGAGGAACTCCTCAGAATCATCAGACTCACACCAGACGACCAACCCATCGACCTCATAGTACACACCCCCGGAGGAATAGCCCTCGCAGCAACACAGATAGCATTCGCGTTAAAGGCGCATAAGGGAAAAACCACTGTGATAGTACCCCATTATGCCATGAGTGGCGGTACATTGATCGCGTTAGCTGCTGATGAGATACTCATGGACCCCCACGCGGTACTGGGTCCTGTTGACCCCCAGATCGGTACACAGACCATGACTTATGCTGCCACAAGCATCGTCAAGGTTGTAGAGACCAAGACACGGGACGAGACCGATGACCAGACACTGTACTTAGCTGAGGAAGCCCGGAAAGCAATTGACCAGATGAAATACACGGTTAGACAGCTTATTCAAGACAAGTTTGAGGAAGAACAGGTAGACGAGGTCATTGAGAACCTTGTTAGTGGTAAATACACCCATGATTTCCCGATAACCGCGGAGGCTACTTGTGAGCTCCTTGGACGGTGTGCATTAACTGAGCTTCCACGTGAGGTCTATCAGCTTATGGATTACTATAAGATGGATAAACCGCAACGTAAGGGCATAGAGTACGTACCATTACCCAGACCTGGTCGCAATACCCCCAAACAGGGGTAATATTTTCTATATCCTCGCCCCCATTCTCTTGTCAGCCATGTTGAACGATAAACAACTCAGAACACTCATCACAGAACACAAACTAGTAACCAACTACATCGACCTTGATACTCAATTACAGCCAAGCGGCTTCGACCTTAGCCTAGAATCCATAGAGGCATTCAATGGAGGTGGCGCAGTGGACTTTAGCAACAAGGAGCGTGTCATCGCGGAGACCAAACTACTAACACCTGACAAGGATGGCTGGTATAACCTAGCGCAAGGTGTCTACAAGGTGGTCTATAATGAGGTTGTGAAGATGCCTCTTGATGTGGCTGCTATCGCTCGTACACGTTCCACGCTTCTTCGTAATGGCGCTGAGGTGGGTACTGCTGTTTGGGACCCGGGCTATGAGGGGAGAAGTAGCAGCATGTTGACAGTTCATAACCCTGATGGGCTAAGGTTGAAGAAGGACGCACGTGTAGCTCAGTTGATTTTCTTCCACACAGGCGAGGTTTCACAGGGATACAACGGCGTCTACCAGCGGGAACGCATCAAATAGGCGTCCTTTTTTCGTAACCTATTTATTATAAGCCAGTTCTGAATGTGGCAACGGTGTAATACAGTGTCAAACTTATTCAGAACACGCTTAGCGAAAGAGTTTGATGATCGTACAGCACGGTTCCACACAAGCGTAGTGGAAGACCTACGCATGTTCAACGAGGATGTTGACGGAACCATGGCTCACGACATCATGCTCCATGAGCAAGGCATAATGGATGCAGAGACCCTGAAGAAGATTCTGGGCGCACTCCAAGAAATTAAAGAAGAATGGAAAAACGGCGAACTAGAGATAGGAGCCGAATACGAGGACATCCACCCATTCATTGAAGCAAGGGTAATAGAAAAGATCGGCTTAGAAGCAGGTGGCGCGATGCACACTGGACGCAGCAGGAACGACCAAGTCATGGTTGACATGAAGATGGTCACCAAGAAGGAGATGCTCGCCATCGCAGAAAACGTTCTGAACCTTGTAAAGACCATGTGCGAGCTAGCCGACAAACACACAGAGACCGCAATGGTCTACTACACACACGGACAGCCAGCCATGATCGGAACCTTCGGTCACTACCTACTAGCCTACGTAGACCAGTACATGAGAGACTACCAGCGCATCAAGCAGTGCTACGATAGGGTCAACTACAACCCACTGGGCGCGACAGCTATCGGAGGTACTAACTTCAGGATCAGCAGACTAAGGACCAGCGAGCTACTGGGCTTCGACTACATACAGGAGAACAGTGTTGACGCGGTTAGCAGCAGAGACTGGGCTATGGAGATCACCAGCGTACTCAGCATCCTCATGGCAAACATGAGCAGGATGGCAGCCGACTTCGTAATGTGGTCAGGTGCAGAGTTCCAGTACATCACAGTAGCAGACGAGTACAGCAGTAGCAGCAGCATCATGCCCCAGAAGGTCAACCCAAGCACCCTAGAACTAATCAGAGGAAAATCCGCAGAAGTCTTCGGAACCCTACAGGAGATCATGACCATGGTCAAGGGACTCCCAACAGGCTATTATCAGGACCTACAGCAGACAAAGATCGCCCTCTGGCGTGCATTTGACACTACTAGGACCAGCGTCGAGGTGCTCAACGGAGCCATCAGCACCCTCACAGTAAACGAGGACAAGATGATGGCACAGGTAAAGGGCAGCTTCATATTCGCTGTTCAGCTAGCCGAGACCCTCGCTGAGGATGAGGCACTCACTTTCCGTGAGGCGTACAAGATCACAGCAGAAGTGGTTAAGAAGCTTGTATCCGAGGATAGGACCCTTGAGGACCTTACTGCTGAGGAAGTGCAGAAAGTAGCAAAGGACCTGTTCGGCAAGGATATCAAGGTGAGCAGCAGCATCGCGGAGAAGGTATCCAACCCAAAGAAGGCGTTGAATAACCTCAGGAGCCCCGGTAGTCCACATCCAGCCGAGATCGGTATGGCTGTCGAGAACCGCCTTGAGCTACGTGAGCGTTACTGGAAGGAGCTTGATTTCTTGAAGATCAAGCTGGTTATCGCCGCTGATAACCTAAAGAACGCTATCGCCAAGTACACTGCCTAATCTTCTTATTAGAGAGTATATCTCTCCTATTTCTGAAACAGTTTGAAGCGAATCTATGTAATTGTGGGTATATTGCTTATCCTTGGGTCATCATATGCCATCGAGTGGTATACTGATACACGTTACCCCCCACAGGACATTGTGATAACGGGTGTTCCTGACCTTGAGATAGGTGAGCAACGCACATTCAGTTATATGCATGAGATGGAGCTCGTAGGCTCAACCAGTTATACGTTGGTGGCGAAAGAAGGCAATATCCATACACTGGTGTGTACCACAGAGGTGACAAGCGAGGGAAAACTGTTAGAGCTTGAAAGCAGCCTCATTTTCGATGAACTCTACAACCCCATAGATTACAAACTCCACGTGGATCATGAAGGCGAGATCAACCAGATCAATGTCACCTTCTCAGACAGTCAAATAATATCAAGCGTCCTTTTCGCCAACGAGACCGTTACCCTCACCGATGATTATACAGGTGACGTCTTGTTGACCGAGAATAACATGCCTGGTTTCTGGGAGATATTATTGTTGTCGGCTGAGCTTGAGAGTGGTGAAAGATACGTCGTTGATGCGTATATTCCGCAGGGGGGCATGGTATTTGAACTGGAGTTCTATGTGAACCCTAATCCTCAGACCATCTCGGTAAGCGATGAGTACATCAGCTGCACAGTGATACAGGAATCAACCCTTGATCTCAGGTTCTATTTCAACGAGGGTAGAATGGTGCAGATGAGAAACGATGACCAAGACCTAACCTTCACATTGATAGGTTAGAAATTCAAGGCAAGCGCTAGCGCCCCAAGTATCACAGAGTCGTGCCCTAGGGGGGTTATCTTGATCTCGGGTATCGTGTTGATGGTGTGTTTCTCTATGTTTTCTATGATGGGTTTGAGAACTTGGTCTGGGTTGTTCAACGCGATGGAGCCCCCTACCGTGATCAGCTCAGGGTCATACGCGTTCACTATGTTAGCGAAACCAATGGCGTTCTTGTATCCAAGCTCTTCAACAATCATCTTGGCGTATTTATCCCCTTTCCGAGCAGCCTCAAAGATGACTTTTGCATCCAGCTTATCCATGCTTCCCCCCGTGAGCATGTGAAGAACTCCTCCAGACCAGTCAGTGCCTCTAAGCAGATAACTTGCATATTTGGGGATATTGCTTCCACTACAGAAACCCTCCCAATGCCCTCTACAGCCACAGCCACAGACGATCTCCGACTCTGGGTCTAGGGTGAAGTGTCCCACCTCAACCGCGTTGCCCTCCTTCCCAAGAAGCAGGTTATCGTCAACGATTGCTCCCCCTCCAAGTCCTGTGCTGATTGTGACGTAGACAAGATTCCTAAGACCTGAGCCAGCTCCAAAGTATTGCTCTCCTACTACGGCTGCGGCGCAGTCGTTTACCATGGTTACTGGTACCTTGTATTCCTCGATGAGGGGTTCCTTGATGGGAATGTTGTGGAACGAGTAGTTGGGGGTGTTTGTTATTGTGCCTAGCTCTAGGTTGATGGGTCCGATGCTTCCGATGCCTATGTTTGTTGGGTCCTCTTCTTTTATGGAGTCAATGAGTCTGATAATCTGTCGTGAGACTCCCATAGGTCCTTCCCGGGTCTCGGTGGGTTCCATTACTTTTTCTATTAACCCTGTATAGTCGCCTGTTGCTACTCTGATGTTTGTGGCGCCGATGTCTATGGCTATGTAGCTCAACTTGCTTGATATGATGGAATATAACAGAAAACAGTTACGCTTTATAGTTGAATACTTTCGGCTTACCCCTATCCCAATAGTACTTGAAGATATCAGAACACCACTTTATGACCTGAGGATCCTTGGAGGTAAACCCAAGATAATCAAACTCTCCATCCAGTCTTGGGAATGCTAATCCTCCAACTTCTTTCTCACTAATCGCCATGAACACATCCACTGATTCAAGGCTTCTAACGGTTCCCGGGGTGACTGGTGGCTTGATCTCTATCAGTGGTGACTCGTTTACTGTATCAGGTTCTATTCGACGGTATTCGACGCCCCTATCTGCCGCCTTCTGGATGTTCGGGTAGACGATGTTCAGTCGTTTGTCGGTTATCCGCAAAATATACTCCTCTGCTTCATCGCTTATTTCTTGAATTTTCTGGAAAACCGTCATCACGTTACCAATATAGCTACTGTTCTTGAGGTCTCCAAGACGTGAAACAAACTCGTAAGGCAGAGCCTCCATAGTATGATCTATAAAGTAGTCTTTGTGCTCGCTGAGGAACTCGATGCCTGAGACTTGGTTAAACACTATTTTTCCATAGGATGTTATCCGGTATGTGCCGTCTGGTGTTCTGCTGACTAGTCCCACATCTGATAATCTAGTGATGTGGCGGCTGGTTTCCTGTGTTGTGATATTGAGTTTCCTTGAGATCGCTGTAATGTTTTCGGGTCCCTGCAGTAGCGTTAACAGCATTCTCACACGGTCCATGTTTGATAGCTCAAACATGAGGTCACAAAGGCTCTGCATATCAACCATAATAGGTTTACATCTAATATAAAATCGCGCTCATAAAGAGAAACTACAAGTGGTGAAAGGGTCCATCAATCAAAGATTGATTAGTATCGCTATGACGATTGGCAGAATTATAATCAGGGGTAGAAAGATAACTGCTTTCCTGTTTATCGATTCAACTCTTATCATGTCCTCTCTATCCATTAGCCTCATCAAATAGACTGATACCAACAAGCTGTATAGGTGAAGCAGATAAACAGCGAGCATTATCCCGTCAGCAATAGTAAACTCTCCCGTGGGTGGAATGCCCCCAAGCAGAGACAAATGGAACGCTGTGGCTGAGAGAAGTGTTGCTACTCCTATCTCGATTCTCTGGGCGGGATTGGTTGGCGATATTAAGAACGTCAATAAGACTATTGCTGATATTACAGAGATGGGTATGATGTTCTTTAATATCGTTGAGAGAAGAGGACGTCGAATACTAATCTCAAGAACATAACGGGACATAAAATTCTCCCCGTCAAACGAGACCTTTTCTGCCCTTGATTCGATTCCTTCAAGGTCCCATCCTACTATCATCATCTCCGGGTTTTCTATAGATGTTATTTCGAGAATAATCTCATGATTTGCTAACATAAAATCCATCAATACTTGTATACTGTGGCTGTCAAAGGGATAATTCCCCAGCTCAAAAGGGGCAACAAAATCACCTTTCACTCTATAGCCAAACGTAACACTATTCTCTCCATGCTCTTCTACGATCAACCTTACAGATGGTTCCCCGTTAGCAAACTCAAATTGAACATCTTCTGCGGTTACCTCTGAAAGGTCCGCTTCAATAATTAATATGAAATCTATATTGAACGTGCTTTCAGCTAGGTCGACTTTCTCCACGCTTCTCAGAAGAGTAGTTACCCTGACGTTGGGGTCTCCTTCGCTTGCCTCACAGACAATCGATGTGGGTATGGAAACGAGTATTAGTAAGAAGAGGAATCCCGCTATTATTCGTGGTTTATTATCGATGTTTGGGTGCTTAATTAGGCAAAAAAGGTTCATGTATAAACTATTGGTAGCGACGGATAAAATATTCGATTAGATGCAGTCACAGGTAACACACGTATTTTTTCTCGTAATTGTATGTGATCTGCTACATTTGATCACATGCTTAACTATTTTTAGCTAAATAACTCTTATATAACCGATGGCGTCTTTAGGCTAGATTAAATTGGCTGAATTTGTTGGTGAACTAAAAGAGGTCTGGCAACGCCAAAAGAAAAACTGGCGAACAGTAGTAACACGAAACATATTCAACAGGTTCTTCAACGAGATAACCCTCCAATACGCCAACATATACATCACACTACTAGGTGCAACACCAGTCCAACTAGGAGCAGTAAACAGCGCCCTAGGATTCGCACAAGCATTCATCTCACCGCCCCTGGGCATCATCAGAGACCGTTACAATATACGGAAAATATTCCTCGCAGGCGTAGCCCTACTCGTTACTGTACCATTGATCTATGCATTGGCCAATGACTGGAGACTCATCGCGTTAGCCATACTCATCTCAGGTCTAGGAATGATGATAGGCTCATGCGTAATCATCTGCGACCTATCTCTCCCGCCACAGGACCGAGCCACAGGCAAAGCACTCTGTGAAAGCATTGGGGCTCTTCCCACGATTCTAGCTCCAACCGCTGCAGCGTTGATACTGACCTATCTGGGAGGCATTACAGTTAGGGGTATCAGGGGGCTCTACTGGATACAGTTCGTTGCCCGGATAATCCTGTTCTTCTATGTATACAGAAACCTCACTGATATCGAAAGAGAGCCAAGAACCACCCAAAACGGCAACCTGATAGCAGACTTCCGGGAAGTATTCGAGCGAGGAACAGCCATCAAACGTTGGCTATTATTCATGACCCTGAACATGTTCACCATGAGTATGCTCACCACATTCAGATACAATTACGCTTTCGAGGTAAAAGGCGCAACCCAGTTCATACTCGGAGGCATCGCCACAGCCATGTTGATAACCGAGACCCTCTTCAGCACTGTAATAGGACGATTCGCTGACAAGATAGGGCGAAAAAAGGCGTTCTACATACTCACCCCCCTATTCAGTCTGGCAAACCTTGTAATGATCTGGGCGCCAAACCCCTTCTGGTTATTGATAGCTGGATTCCTCATGGGGTTCAGAATGATAGCCGGGTTCAGCTACGGCAGCATGACCCCAGAACTTGTACCAAGCGACTGCATTGGGCGCTGGAGGGGGCTCGTAGGGCTTGTCACTGGGTTAGCATCCATTGTTGGCCCCATTGTGGGTGGCTGGATATGGGAAAGCTTTGGACCCAACTGGATATTCATAACAATCGTAGTCGTTGATGTACTGATCCGGTTGCCACTACTTTATAGCGTCCCAGAGACACTGAAAAACAAATGAGAGTAGAGACTCTACTCTTTAGAAACGATCTTTGTTCTTAACTCACCGACGCCCTCGATCCAAGCACGTAGCTTGTCACCGGGCTTTAAGAACAGCTTGGGATCAGTCTTACCATCAATCCTTGGTGTCTGATCCATCGCGGTACCGCTACAGGTTCCACCACAGATCATATCCCCCGGATAGAAGGGTACATCTCGGCTGAGCCACTCAAGCCACCACTCATAGCCCCTGATGATACTACTCATGTTGCCGTCCTGTCTGAGTTCATCGTTGACCCACTGTTTCATACCTAGCTTGTATGGGTCCTTTATCTCGTCCTTGGTTACAATGCATGGTCCCATAGGCGCTGAGCCGTCAAAGTTCTTGGCGAAGAAGAGTCCATCCGGTCCAGAACCAAATGGCATGTCACGGATACTGAGGTCATTGAGAATAGTGTATCCATAGATGTAATCCATGCCATCGGCTTCCTTGGTGTCCTTAGCGTACTTCCCGATAACCGCTGCAAGCTCAACCTCATAATCCATACGCTTGGTCTTTGATGGGTAAGGTGTCTCAGTGTCTGGGTCACGGACAAAGCTGCTCTGTTTCCAGAATCCCCATGTCCTGTACTCGCCTTTCTCTACCTGAGCTTTTAGTTCTTCAAGGGTTGTTGTGTCTCCCCTGAGCATCTTATAGGCATCTATGCTGTGGTCGTAGAAGTTGGCTCCAGCCATAGCTATCTTGTTGCCTCCACTTGGCAGTGGTGCCCTGAGTTTATACTCGTCTGCCTTGTAGACTAGTTTCTCGCCTTTTGGACCCTCAGTAGCTCCCGCTTTCACGTGGTCGATTGCCTTCTGAGCCTTCTCCAAGCCTTTGTCGCCTTCCTTAATGAATGCGAGTAGGCAGCTTGGTACCTTGGCGTCTGCCTTGCGCTGTGGGTTTGCTACGCCTTTTGATGCCTTGTAGGCTGCATAGGCGTAGTTTAGATCAATAACGCTGTTGTCGTCTTGGAGGGCTCCGAGTCTGCCCTCGTTGTACTTTACTAGCTTCATTCTGGGACATTGTACAGATACCCAGATTTAAGGCATAGCAGAGCCCCGACTCTTCCTCATATACAATAGAATCTGAGGGATAATGGCCGAGATGAGCTTGTTCTCAGCCTTGTTCAAGTGCTCCTGTAATGTGGTTCTAGGTACTTTCTCTCTATCCGCGATACTCTGTACATTTGCCTCACGGGGTGTCTGATAGTAGCCGTTATTGTATGCTGCTATAACTGCCTCCATCTGCTTCTCAGTCAGTTTACCAATCATAGAGTTCAATGGAATCAAATTATCCGAGACCATACCATTGAAAGGCACCATCTCAACCACCTCAAGCGTGAACCCCTGCGTCTCACCACGCTTCATCAACTCAGTGAATGCCTCATGCTTGAAGACAATAAACCTGTACAGGTTCCAGCCATCCTCGCTGTAAACCGGCATCAGATGGAGTATCTCAAGTTCCTGAATATTGTCATGGAGTGTTGTCTCCTTGGCGCATATGCATTTCTGGCTGATCAGTCTGACGCTGCTGCTGATGGGTGTTTCCTCCAAGACATCATAATAGTCTTTGAACTCGGTGAGGGCTGCTGCTAACTCTTCTGGGGTGTCTGATGTTATCTCGTGTATATCGTTCTGGAAGTTACACCATGTCCAGAGCTTCAAAGATGGATACTTTTCTGTAAGATAATCAATCTGGTTGCCTATTCTGGCTCTTACCTGTATCTCAAAGGCTGGCATAAATATCAAAAAAGGGGTTGAGTTATTGAGCCTTGCCCAGATTCTTCATCATATCCGTCGGGTTCAGCTTGTAGCCTTTCCAGAGACCATTGAGCTTCTGGCAAGCGAAATCGCTGCACTCACCACAGTGAGCCACCTTATGCTCTACTGCGCATCCACGGACACCACACTTGAGGGCGTTCTTGAATACAACATCACTCATGCATCCATTGCACCGCATATCATCCACAGTTAACGGGTTCTCCGGGCTGCCCCAAGACTTTGCTAGCTCTGTTAATTTCTCTAAATCGTTGGCTTGTGTTGCCTTGAATGCCTCGCATTCGCTGCAAATCAAGCCGCATGCTCCTATTACTTGCATGGATGAGTTGAAACCTCATACAAGCATAAGGTTTGTACCGTCATATGACGGCTCAGAGCTTTCGTTTGAAGACCCATCGCTCGTAGTAAAACCTGTACTCGTCCTCGTCCAGCTCAAACCAGACCTTCATGGGTCCATTCTCGCCACCATGAATATAGAACTCGGTCTCCTCAGGGTCATCACTAACAGGTATCAAAGGCGCTGATACTTCCCCAAAGCTTCCCTTCTGGGTGCCCATCAGTATGTTGCCTTGTGCCTTGATCTCAACCGTGTTGATGTCCCTGTAGCTGGTGTATTTGCCTGATAGTTTTTCGTAGAACAGTTGCTTCTTCAAGTAAGGCAATGCTTCAACCGGTTCCATGTCCATGAGTAACGCAGCAGCCGCATGTGGGATCACGTTT
>JAOZIG010000373.1:0-249 GCA_026014515.1 Candidatus Bathyarchaeota archaeon
ACGCACCAGTTAAGAACCCAGCGATACTCTTTCTCCCTGAATGGATTGAAGGATTCAGCGGTATTCAACAAAGCCTCGAATGTTTATGATAAGATTAGACCCAGTTACCCCCCAGTTCTATTCAGAGACTTGATACAATTAACTGGCATCCCCCAAGGCGGGAGAATACTGGAGATAGGATGTGGTACAGGGCAGGCTACACTCCCCTTGGCTGCTGAAGGCTTCAATATGGTTTGTCTTGATATTGGT
>JAOZIG010000373.1:259-2316 GCA_026014515.1 Candidatus Bathyarchaeota archaeon
TATCAGCATGTGCGTTTTGTTCATTCATCTTTCGAGGACTGGACGCCCGTTGGTGAGTCTTTTGATGTCGTTATGTCCGCAACCGCCTTCCACTGGGTTGATCCAGAGATAGGGTACAGCAAGGCTGCTAGTGTTCTGAAGGCTGCTGGGAGTTTAGCCCTGTTCTGGAACAAGCACCCCACGCCATATACTGGGGTCTTTAACGATGTTCAATCGGTTTACCGTGAGGTGGTTCCTGAGTGGGGTGAGCCGTCCTCACGAACCATTGATGAATGGGTCACTGAACAAACAGGTTTAATCAAAGACTCGGGCTGCTTTAGTGAGGTAACTGTACGCCAGTATCATTGGGCTGTTCACTATACTACTGATGAGTATCTTCAACTGCTAGACACCTATTCTGATCACGGAAACCTTACCACTGATCGAAAACATCGTCTCTACCAAGGTATCGCCCATGTGATCAACGAGAAATACGGTGGAATAGTTGAACGACCATATCTGTCAGTATTATTTACTGCCCAGAAATCAAACTAACGTAAATTCGATAATAAAAAAGGGAAAAAATGTAATTTGATACCTAGACTGTGAACTCTTCACCCATATTGGGTGCAACACCGTTCAAGTCAAGCTCGTCCCTGACCCACTCAGCGAGGAAATCACATGACTCTTCTTCGCCGTGAACCACATAGACATCGGGCTTGCCCTTGAGTCCCTTGAGGAACTGTTGGAGTGGTGTTCTACCACTGTGGCTGCTAAAGTCAAAGTGTTTGACCTTTGCAGTTACCTTTGTGTCTCGGTCCTTGATGGGGAACATGCCTGTCTCAAGTAGTTTGGCTCCGTTGGTGCCGGGTACTTGGAAGCTGACGATGAATATGCTGTTCTGGGGATTGGTGGCTAGTTTTTCCATGTAGAACATGGCTGTGCCTCCCTGAAGCATACCGCTTGGCGCGACTATTACGTCTGCTTTGCGTACTGCTTGTCTTCTGTCTCTCCAGCCCCTGATCTCGTGGACGTTCCTAACAGCGTTTGCGTAGGTCTTGGGTGTCTTTGTTGACTCGGGGTAATCTAACATTATCTTGTTGACCGCCCTAGCCATACCATCAAGCAGTACGTATCCGTCGAACTTGTGTGCGTGAAGTACGCTGAGCATCTCGTGGCTTCTACCAACCGCGAAGGCTGGGATCAAGACTTTTCCGCCTTGGTTGACTGTGGACTTGATCTCGTTTACAAAGTCCTTCTCAAGCTGTTTTCGCTCTGGGTGTTCGTGAAGTGCATATGTTGACTCGATGATTACCGCATCGTATTTCTTGCGAGGCATCTTGGCTTGGTTGCATATCCTTGTGTTTGTTGTGTTGAAGTCGCTTGTGTATAGAATCTTCTTACCATTGATCTCCATATCCACCATGGCGCTTCCGGGAATGTGTCCCGCGTCCTGTAGCTGGAAGTTGATGTCTTTGAGCTTGACTTTCTGACCATAGTTTAGGTCATTGCGTTGCTGCTGCATCTTCTCCAGTTCGAGATACTCGAAGGGCAGATAGTAGCTGTTGAGCTTGATCATGTCCTTGATGAGTATCTTCATCAACTCGCTTGTAGTACGTGTAGCAAAGTACGGCTTCTTCTCACTCAAATAGAAGAGGGGTACACCACCGCTGTGGTCAAGATGTGCGTGACCGATAACAATACCATCGATATCTTTTGCTCTAATATGTCCCGGGAACTCTGGTGGAGTTCCGGGTTTTACTCCATACTCTAGGAGTAGGTTTCCTTCATTACTGTTTACTAGGATAGCGTTACCACCTACTTGGTGGGTGCCTCCCATGAAACTTAGTTTTACCATTTTTTCTTTAACCTAGTCGAAAAACCATGCATGCCCCTGCTTGGGGCGGTTTTTCAGTCCTTTCCCTGGTGTACAACTCTCGCTGAAGCCCCTAGGGGGACTGGGCTCTTAAAGTAAATGCCCTTTTTATATGTTACCTATAGGTAATCGAAAAACTGGGGATTATATGGTGGTTAATTGTTTCAATATAGCCTCTTTTGCCTCATCATCTATCTCATTG
>JAOZIG010000517.1 GCA_026014515.1 Candidatus Bathyarchaeota archaeon
GCAGCCCAGCCAAGTACCTACGACTCGACAAAAAACTCGTGAAACTATACGCTGAGACCCCTGATGCTCATGCCCTGGGATTGGATGAGAAGAAGCTGGGGAAAAGATGCAGTGTCTGTAGGGGCTCAGGGACGGAAAAGATCGACATGGGTTTCCTACCTGACATCTACACGGAGTGCGAGACATGCATGGGCACAGGGTACAGCCCAGAGGCATGGGATGTAAAACTCCATGGCTACACACTCCCAGAGATCAACCAGCTAACAATAACTGAAGTCTATGATCTATTCAGTGACGACCCCAGCATCACGGAGCCATTAAAGTCAGCGATGGATGTTGGGCTCGGATACCTTGTACTACAGCAACCCGGATACAGTCTATCCGGAGGTGAAGCACAGCGCCTCAAGATCGCTGCAGAGCTCTCCAAGAGGAAAAACGGAAACTCGTTGTATATTCTTGATGAGCCCACACTGGGACAGCATATGGAAGATGTGGACAGGCTTGGAAACGTTTTACAACGATTCGTTGACGCGGGAAACTCAGTGATCATAGTAGAACATCATCCAATGCTATTGGCTCAGTGCGACTGGATAATCGAGCTTGGACCAGAAGGCGGTGAAGAAGGAGGCTACCTGATAGCATCATGCCCCCCAGACAAACTAAGTGATACCCCCACTGCTCCATACATCAAAGAACAACTGGAGGCAAAAAAATGAGCTGGACGCCGTTACTACTCACCGACCCATCGCCAAACCTCCGATACCTATCACTCAAATATCTGCTCGATGAACCAGAAGAGGCAGCAGAACTAGAGAAACAACGTCTAGAAGACCCAATAGTCAAACAACTATTAACATCACAGAACCCAGACGGCTCATGGAGCCAAGAAAGCATCACAGGAAACGCCCCCCACGGCAAGGTACAGGTAACATCTCAAGTACTAACAAGACTAGGCTTCCTAGAAATAGAGCACCCAGCAGTGGAAAAAGCCGCAGAATATCTCTATAGCCAGCAACAGAGGGACGGTTCTTGGCCTCTTGGTAACTATGCTGAGGATTCTGATGGTGCTGATATTTATGATCGGATGAGCCTCCAGACAAGCCACCCGCTGAGAGGCTTAGCTGAGGCAGGATATGCCTCTGATCCCCGTAGTGAGACAGCTTATGACTGGTTAATGGAGCAGCAGTTGCCTGATGGTGCTTGGCCTACAGGTGTTGCAGGTGATGTTTATGGCTACGTAGCTGGGTATAGGCGGCTTCCTCATAGTCGATGGGGGTGCAGGAGCAATACAACAGCTGCGGTAACCTGTCTTAGCATGCACCCAGAACGACGGAAAAGAAGTGAGACGCGGAGGGGATTGGATCATTTGCTTGGTCATGAGACTCGTGAGCGTCAGTATCTTGGGTTTGATGTGGCTCGTATGGTTGGTGTGGAGCCATGCACTGGTTTCATCACTTATTATGCAAGATTTGATGTTACCCATATTCTGAAGCTGATAACTCAGGTAGAGGCGTCAACCAGTGATCAAAGAGTAAGAGACCTCGTTGATTTCGTCAAGGAGCAGCAAGGTGAGTATGGTCTCTGGGAGTACACAAAGCCATTTGCTTCAAGATGGGTTACATTTGATGTTTTACGTAGCCTCAAGATGGTTTTATCTGAATCTGATTGGGTGAACTTGGAGCCTCGTACACCGTTCCAGCCATATCCCTCCAAGCGGAAACGGTTCTAGCACCTGTTTTTTATCTTCAGAGATAATTACAGTATCCGAGTATAATGCCTGAAATGAAAAAAGTGGAGATCAAGGACCTTGGCGAGATCAAGGCAGTTAGCTCACCAAGGATTTCACCAGACGGCTCAAAGATAGTGTTTGTCCACACAGAGATGGATTTCGAGAAAGACACGTACGTGAATAACCTCTGGATGGTGGACACTGAGAAAGGAAAACCCTACCAGTTCACAAGCGGAAGAGGCAAAGACAAGAACCCCTCTTGGAGCCCAGACGGAAAAACAATAATGTTCACATCAACCCCACCAGCCAAAGAAGGAGAAAAGAAGAAAACACAAGTCTATTTGATCCCTGTGGATGGTGGCGAGGCTCAGCAGCTCACGGATGTTGATGAGGGTGTGGAGTCACCAGAATGGGGTCCAAAGGGAAAACAGATACTATTTGTCAGCAGCGTGAAGCGTTTTGATAGAGGAGATAGCGATGTTAAGGTCATTGACAGGCTCAGCTACAAGTTCAATGGACGAGGCTTCTATGAGAACATCAGAAAACACCTCTTCACCATGAAGGTATCGGGAGGCAAGCCTAAACAGATCACCAAGGGAGAGTATGATGTCAGTAGCCCCAAGTGGAGCAGCGACGGAAAATCAATCATCTTCAGCAGCAACCTTGAACCAGACGCGGATGTACTGCGTCGCAGCTACCTCTACAAGGTTGACGCTAAAGGTGGTGAGCCTGAGAAGCTCACGGATGCCTTGATGAGTATCAGTGGTATCGCTCCGAAGGGAAAAGAGATCGCGTTCACTGGACATGATTATAGACATGGTTCAGGAAGCAACAGCGAGGTCTGGATTCTTAAGAATGGAGAGGCGAAACCCATCACCCTTGATTTTGACCAAGACCTTGGCACAAAACTAAGCTGTGACATCAGAATAAGCAGCCCATCAACCAATCCATCATGGAGCGGAGACTACCTCTACTTCACATCAACATACACTGGAGTAGCTGGGCTCTACAGGATACACAAGAAAGGCGGAGACGTGGAGAAGCTTATTGGGGAAGTAGATCACAGTGTCGAGACCTTTGACATCAACGAGGATGGAGTAATCGCATACACCACACTGAGCACCACTGAGCCCATCGAGCTATGGGTCATGAAAAAGGACAAGACAAAGCAACTCACAGACCTAAACAAGAACTACAAGAAAAAGACCCAGATAATGCCCCATGAACGATTCGCATTCAAGAGCAACGCGGGTCACGAGGTTGAAGGCTGGCTTATGAAACCACCAGAGTTTAACCCCAAGAAGAAGTATCCACTGATTCTGCACATCCACGGTGGACCAAGGGGAGCCTATGGCAACGCGTTCTTCCACGAGTTCCAGATATTAGCCACGCAGGGATGGGCTGTTATGTACATCAACCCATGGGGAAGCGGAGGCTACTACGAGGAGTTCCAAGCAGCGCTACCGGGACACTACTTCGAGCAAGACTATGACGACTTGATGAAGGCAGTTGATGTCGTCATCGAGCAGAACAAGTGGGTAGACAAGAAGAAACTAGGAGTCACTGGCGGTAGTTATGGTGGAGTCATGAGTAACTGGATCATCACCCACACGGATCGCTTCGCCGCAGCGGTAACAATGAGAACCATCACAAACTGGATCACCTTCTTCGGAGTCAGCGACATCGGCTGGACCTTCGGTAAGACAGAGATCGGCGGCAACTTCTGGGAGATGGAGGAAGAGTTCATGAAACGAAGCCCCATCAGATACGTTGGCAACGTCAAAACACCTACACAGATCATACACAGCGAGGAAGACTACAGGTGCCCCATGGAGCAGGATGAACAACTCTTCACCGCGTTGAAGCTACTGGGCGTTGACACAGAGCTAATCAGGTTCCCAAATGAGAGCCATGATCTTAGCAGGTCTGGTAAACCAAAGCACCGCGCGGAACGATTGGAGCATATGGTACGCTGGTTCAAAAAGTACCTAGACTAGGCTTCCTTCTTTTTCTTACCGTTTTTCTTTTTCTCGGATTCTTTCTCAGAGAGCTCTTGTGTCTCGGTGGATTCTTCTTTATTGACATCTGGCTCCGGTTTGGGTGTACTCTGTTTTCGGGCTACCATGGGACCGATTATCGAAGCAAAGATAATTGAAAACAATACGATAGGCAGTACGATGCTTCCATAAAGCTGAGTATCAGGGAAGATGAGCCCATTAGGGTCATACTCGGCTACATATTGGGTGAGCACGAGGCTGCTGGGCCCAAGAATAAAGAAGATGCGTGTATATGCTATCTGTTCTTTTGATATACCTTGGGTATAGCCAATGATTGTTGCGACTAGATAACGGATAACTATCAGTAAGGCGGTTAGTATGAAGCTGATAGCTAGGTATCGTATCTCAAACTCCATTACAAGCCCCATGTACACGAAGAACATGGATTTAATGAGGAAAGTAATCTCATCATGATACTCCTTTATCTGGCGTCTATCAATCCTTGAACGCCGGTTCATCCTCAAAGACTTAGTAACATACCCATAATTCATCAAAACTGCTCCAAAAAGGAACACAGAAATCGGTCCACCACCGCCATCACTCAAAGCTTCCGATATAACATAGATAGGGAAAAGCGCCGCTATGGTCATCATATAGTTGAGGGGGCGATCTCGTAGACGAGTGATTATCTCACCCCAAAATAACCCGGTGCCGACACCAATCAAGGTAGAGACAATAAGAGTAAACAGAATATCTCTTGCCGCGGTTCTCGGTCCAGCCCCTGTTAATAATATCATCTTGATGATCGTGGATACCCCCACTACTTTGATAGGGTCTGCTAGAGTTGACTCAAGTTGAAGGAATAGCCCTGATTCACCGAACCCTTTTGATTCTCGTCCGAGGCTGCCTAGCAGACTGCTTATTGATATTCCATCTATCCCGCTAATCATTGCGCCTAAGAGGAAACCAGTGACTAGGTTGAAGGATTCAGGTAGTAGGAAGTTTAGTGTAAATCCCACTGAGGCGGTTATAACGAGAAAGGTTCCGAGAGCCATATTGAATGCTCGTGTAGTGTTTCCGAGTATGTGTTGTATATTGAAGCTGATCCCTGTATTGAAGGCGAAGAGGGCTACAGTCACCAGTATCATTAGGTCGAACACGTTGAGGAATAACTCAGCATCAAAGACACCTAGAATAGGTCCAAGAAGAATACCGAAGAGCAGCACCCAGACTAGGTCGGGGATTTTTGTTCTTGAGTAGATGATGCCGCTAATGTAGCTGAGGAAAAGTGTTGCGGAGATGAGTAAGAGAAGTCCTTCGGCGTTGATCAATGCTTGTAACCTTTTTGGGGGTTATGGAAATTATTTCTGCCCGAATGATTGTCTGTGAGGATAAAAATACTTCCAATTGATTGTTTCCATTTGGAAGTATTCGAGTCCAATGTTGTTTTGTATTTTTTTCCATTTTTTTATCCATAATTAAGTATTTTTATACTAAGGTTAGATTTATTTGAGTGTTTGATCTCTTGATTAGTGACACCTACATAAAAAGCTCAACGTTTAAATATGATGACCCTTAGGGTGAACTTCGTTGGTGACAAGAAACTGACATTAACAATTGACACATCAAGTGAAGGACTCGCCATGGTGTTAAAGGACTACCAAGAAGTAGCTCTACAATACCTATGGCGACTAGACGGCGACGGCGCAAGTAGCCGAGACGTCTGGATGCAGGTGAACGAGGATCTAAAAGGCGTAAGGACAATTAGCAGAGCATCAATCATCAACTTCCTAAACTCCATGGTAGACGAGGGCGTGCTGAACTACACGGAGACCACAGGGAAGGGAGGCCACAGACGAATCTACTCAGCCAAATATGATGAGGCAGAGTTCAAAGAATACGTCGCAAAAGTAGTCCTTGGCAACCTGCTCCGAGACTTCCCAGAAGAAACCAAGAAGGTTCTTCAGGAAGCAAGGTAAACACCCTCTCTATTTTATTCTTTTTTTCATTTTCATAAGCAAATAGCGGTAGCTGGTATTGTTTTATACAAGATTTGTACCGTAGATACTCGTGAATAAGTTTTGACGAAGCTAACTGAAGCAAAGAAGACGGCTTTCAAATGGATCGATGACAACGCAGAGAGGATCTCTGATTTCCATCAACTCATATGGAACTACGCGGAGACAAGTTTCCGTGAGTATAAATCAGCAAAAGCATTCGTTGATTTCCACCGAGAAGAAGGATTTGAAGTAATTCATGGCGTCGCTGGTATGCCCACCGCATATGAGGCAACATGGGGTGAAGGAAAACCAGTCCTCAGCACATACACTGAATACGACGCTGTACCCTCAGCATGGCAAGACCAAGTACCATACAAATCAGCAGCCAACCCATACAGGGCAGGACACACAGACCCCCACAGCGCATTGGGCACCGGTTCACTAATTGGAGCAATCGCCACCAAACATGCGATGGAAGAGCATGGAATAGAGGGAACCATCAAGGTCTTCGGTACACCAGCCGAAAAAGTATGCGCTAAGAGCTGGTTCGCGTCAAAGGGAAGATTTGAAGGACTTGACGCCATGGTTGGATGGCACCCTAGAGGTTCAACCACGGTCATGTATGAGACACAGTGGGGCAGCTACTGGAACGCAGCGTTCGTATTTGAGTGCGATGAACCCGAGAAATGGATCGCCTACGCTGATGATTTACCACGGAATGCTCGTGCACCCGGTGCACTGGACGCTGTTACGTTGATGTACACATCTACAAAGTACATGAAGGAGGCAATGCTGCCGAATACTGGTCTCTGGACCATGAACGAGGCTATAATGGCTGCCGGACAAGCTACGGCAGACAACATGTCACCTAGACTGGGTATAATCCAGTTCGCGTTCAGAAGCCCTAGCTTGACCCAGCAGGAACAGATAGCTAAGGTGCTTATCAATAACGCTGAGAGCGTTGCGAAGATAACAGGTACCAAGCTTACTGTACGCTGGATCACAAAACAGAGGACTGGCTTATTCAACAAGGCATTAGCAGATTTGGCGTATGAGAACCTTGAGCTGATTGGACCACCCAAGTTCACAAAAGAGGATAAAGCGATAGCTAATGAGCTTCTACGAAACCTAGGCTACCCCGAGCAAAAAGAACCTCTAAACGAGAAATTGACAACTCCTGAGGAGTGGGAGAATAACTGGAGAAGCGTAATCCCAAGCCACCAGAAGAAATTCGGTAGTGATGACTATGTTGAGTTCCAGTGGCATTGCCCCGGAGTCTGGATACAAGTCTACAGACCACAGATCACTGTACCCGGTGAACGATTACCAAGATGGCCTCATTATTATCTAGGCGGCGTAAAAGGCCCCATTGACCGAACAATATACACAGCTGGTAAGGCGATCAGCGGAACCTTGCTGGACTTGGCTGAAGACCCAGTGAAGCTCAAGGCGTGTAAGGATGAATGGGAGAAACGGATCAAGAAAGAGTATGAGTCTCCTCAGCTCGATCCTGAGTGGAACCCACCAATTGACTTGCCTTGGCCTGAGTATGTGGTCACCGAGAGGGGATATGACTGGCATATCCCTACACCGGGCAAGAAGTAGGGTTTCTTCCCATATTTTTCCGCTAATTTTAAACATACAGAAGGTTGCTGTTTCTACATGGCAGCCCCAGCCTTTGAGGAAATCGCTGAAATCATCGAGTTTAGACTCAATCAAGTAGTAGAGCTACTGAACGAGATCGAGTACGAGTTAAACACATGCACACCACAGGAACTATACGATTATCTTACAAGTGAATCCTTCAAGGACTCCAAGATTACTTTCCGGGACAGGCTTGGAAACGAGTACCTCTTCCTACACTCCATCATCGAGATCAGTGCATTGAAGGATGAGGGTATAGAGATCACCTCAAAGACCATAACAAGCATATCAAAAGAAGCCCTTTACGATGCACACCTCAAAGCAACAGACTATGAACTCGGATACAGCCTGATCCTTGAGGATTACTATTGGCTGAAACATAGAATGGCACAGCTTGAACAAGACATCAAAAACGACAAGCATATGCCCGAAAGCCTCAAGGAACGAGCCCAAGAAATCTACGACTCATTCCTTGAATACAAGGACTACTAACACTGTTCTAAGGCTTTGAACACCTGTTCTATTTGATGGGTATATATCCCGCACAGGTATCTGAATGTTTGACGACAAATGAATAAGAATCAACAAACATTCGCGGTCGCATCAATCTGCCTAAGTATAATCTTGGCAGGTGCAATTATAGCATACAAACCAGGAGTGGTTGAACAAGTAACAACTGGATTACCAGTGGGATTCAGATTCCCCTCTGGTGTCGGTGTAAGCGGTTCAACTCTCTATGCGGGAGTTGCTGATGGAACCAGTTCCGATCTTAAGACTATCAGTCTGTCCGGTGCAGGTGTAGCATCAGCACAAGCAGACCAAGCAGTGATCAATCTTGGAGTCGAGACCACGGCAGAGACAGCCGGTGAGGCTATCAGGGAAAACGCTGAGTTGATGACCGAGGTTATCAACGCCATTAAGGCGCTTGGAATCGATGAAGATGAGATTGTCACTACTAGTTACAGTGTCTATGCCCAGTATGACTGGACAGAGGAAGGCAGAGAGTTCGCAGGCTACAGTGTCACAAACCTAGTACAGGTCACAGTCAAGGACTTGGACATGGTAGGTGACGTTATAGATGCAGCAGCCGATAACGGCGCAAACAGCATCAACGGTATCTCCTTCGAGCTAAGTGACGCAAAGCGTGAGGAACTAAAAGCAAACGCATACATCGCGGCAATCTCTGACGCACAAGACAAGGCAGACCTAATCGCTGAGAACCTAGGCTTAACCATCAGTGGTGTCCAGAGTGTCACAGAGAGCAGTTACAGTTCTGCAAGAAGCTATGATTATGCATACGCTGAAGCAGCCATGGATAGTGGAGCAAAGAGCTATGTCTCAACTCCAATCTCTAGCGGCGATCTAAGCGTAACCGTGAACGTATACATAGTATATCTATTCGAGTAAGTGTACTCGAACCTCTTCCCTTTCTTTATCTACGTTTTTCTTTTGAAACGGTTTGCTCTCAAGCACCAAGTATCCTAGAAAAGTACCAGCCACTGCAATGACATAGTTTCCTGTCCCCACTGAGAGACTGATTGAAGCCGTAAGCCATATTGAGGCGGCGGTTGTGAGTCCTACGATTCTTTCTCTTGTCTGGAGTACCGTGCCTGCGCCGATGAATCCAATTCCTGTGATGATAGCTGCGGCGATTCTGCTATTATCTGTGGGTACTGGGAATACGTCGAAGCTGAGCACTGTTAGTATTGTACAGCCTATGGCTAGTATCATGTGGGTTCTGAGTCCAGCTGGTTTGCTGTATTTTTCTCGTTCGTAGCCGATTACTGCGGCTAGGGCTGTGGCTAGACATAGTTTGAATACGGTGATTAGTTGTTGGTTTAGTGGCATCATATTAGGCTCTGACTATATAGGCTATATATTCTATATATACGATTTGTTTCTGTGGAGGCATGAAAAAAGATTTACCCCCATACGACCATCAAACACCATGTATGGAATAGACTCAGTAACCCCCACAGTTAGCAAATTAATGGGATTCAAGCCACCAGATGGCGCATCAGCTAAACCCATCAAAGAGATCATTGAAGCAACAAGAGGAAAAACAATCAAGAAAGCACTCTTATTCGCTCCAGACGCTATCGGAGAAAAGCTTTTCCAAGCCCACAAACCAGAGTTCAAGGACGTTATCGCTGAAGCACCAATACAAGTGCCAGTAAGAAGCATGGTGCCAAGCTATACACCAGTATGCTACGGGAGCATGTTCACAGGCATGAAACCCGCAGAGCATGGGATAATCAAGTACATGAAGCCAGTACTCACCGTTGAAACCCTGTTTGACGCCGCCTATAATGCTGGTTTGAAGGTAGCACTAGTAGCTGTAAAAGACTGTAGCATTGATCTCATATTCAGAGACAGGAAGATCGATTACTACACCGAGAAATATGACCCAGAAGTAAACAGCAGGGTTTTAGAACTGCTTGAAAACGAAGACTATGACCTGATCGTAGCCTATAATCAGGAGTATGATGACCTCATGCATGGTTCCACGCCAACAGATCCAGCGGCAATAGAGGCTTTCAGACGTCACCTTAAAGCATTCAAAGTGCTTGCTGATGCCTTTAACAAGCGATATGAGGGCGTTGATCGGGTGATCGCTTTCCTACCTGATCATGGAACGCATGTTGATCCAGAATCAGGGAAAGGCAGTCATGGTACTGAAAGCCCGGATGATATGGAAGTCAGGCATTTCTGGAGTGTTTACGTTTCATAATTCTGAGACAATAAGCCTCTTGGAGTTTGTGTTTTCTTTTTTCCTCTTTTTTGATGATTTTCTGATTTGTTGATGGAACTTCAGTAGTCTTTTACCGAAATGTTAAAAAGAGTTAACGTTAGAAATACTTAACGTTAGAAATAGTTTACATGGTGAAGATGATGGAAAACAAACGAACTGCACGACTCATAGGAATGATCGTGGGAATGACAATCGGGTTAGGCGTAGGACTCGCAATAGACAACATAGCAGTAGGAGCAGGCATGGGCGTAGCATATGGAGTTGCCTTTGGTAGAGCATTCTCAGGCGAGGAACTCATTCAAGATAAGAAGAAACGAAGAATCGTCTCATGGGGTATGCTAGGGACATGTATTATGGGGTGCTTAGCTTTCGGGTATATAGCCGGAGATATTATGCTTGGACTCACAGCAGGAGTAGGTTTCAGCTTCGTCATCGGTCTCAAATGGGAGAAACTATACGATGAACGAATGAGCAGCATGTTTAGCAAAGCAGCGCGAAACGCCTTTGTTACAGTAAACGCTGGATTAAGCGTCTCCCTGTTATTCAGTAGGATGGGTGGACCATTAGAAGGATTGACAATAGGAACACTGTTGACATATGTGATCTATCTTAGCTGGGCAGTGTTCTTGGTCTCATGGTTATACCACGCCAACTACAAGGGAGAGTAACTCCGTGGAGACGCAGATCAAAGAACTCAGAGAGAAACATGGGCTTACACAGCAACAGCTAGCTGACTTGGTCGATGTCACACGACAGACTATTTTGTTTATGGAGAAAGGCAAGTATAACCCCAGTCTGAGACTGGCTTGGATGATAGCTCAAGTCTTCAATGAACCCATAGAGACTGTATTTAGTTTTGATGATGAGATAGGAGGTGAAAACTAGTGGCAACAGCAGGAACAACAGCCGCGGCAACCGTGACTGCAAGCAGTTACAGGGTAAAGTTCAGAAGAGCAGAGTTCCTTGAACTGGTAAACATCGCGAAACCAAGCATCATCTATCACCGAGGAAGAATGCATTTCTTCGCTTACGATGGATTTGTAATGTACACCTTTGAGTGCAGAAACGAGGATTTCAGTCAAAGGGTGCTAAATGCTATCGAGTTCAGTAACTATCAGTGGAGCGAATAAACACGGCTCTGGAGAATTTTTATCTCCTTTTCAGTTATTTTTCGGATATTATCGTTGTACCATGGTTGTCGGCGGTTCAGCTCATCCAGTGATTTGATTAACGCGATTGATTTCTCCAAGTGCCCCCTGATATCCCCGGTTTCCTCACCATAGCCATTGTAGAGGTTTATGTGCCGTTCACTCCAGTCCCCGGGTTGATCCATACCCGGAACATAGTGGGGAAGCATATCGCGTAGGGTTTCAAGGGCTACTACTGAACCCAGTGGCTTGATTTTGCCTGTTTCCTTGTAGAGATGTTCATCTAAGCCATAGAGGGGCATATCATAGTTGTTTGAGTATAGTTGAGTGATGTCACATATGGCGAATACAACTAACTCAACCCCGTACTCTGATAGGAGATTATATACCCGCTCAATCCCTGCAGCTGCAATAAACCCGTATAAGACCACTTTATCGAGGCTGAGCCCCTGTGCGAACATATATTGTAAAGCCGCCTCAACGCTGCGACCTGTTGCATAGGTATCGGGTACCACTAGTGTGTCGAGTTCTGTAGCCTTGTAGTCGCTGTAGGTGACTGTTATTCGTCTTGAGTCATCAGAGTGGGCTCTGTACCCGTCTTCCAGGTACTGGGTTCGTATGTTGAATAGGGGTAAATCAGGTAATGCTTTGTCAACCATGTATCCTGAGCTCCCGCGGAGAATGTGAAGTATGCCTGATTTCTCCGAGATCAACCCAAGTTCTTTAAGCGTCTTTTTTAGCTCGTTTGCTGCATCAAGGCATAGACCAGATAACTCATTAGAAACGAGGTGAGGGTGACACGCTATCTTGCGTCCAGCAGGAGTGTCGATCAAGTAGAGTTGTCCTTGGATGTTTCGTAGGATTGGTGATTTCAGGGTTTCAACTCTGTATATTCTTGTGGTTTTACTGGTTTCTGTGAGATGGAGTTGTTTAGTGGAGCCCGTGTCAACGGGGAATGTGTTGAGGACAGTATCTAGGTACTCCAATGGGTGACAGGTATTGTTGCGCTAAGCACTATTTATGGTTGTCAGGGGATTATCTCGCACCCGTTGTTGATAGATGGATAATCAAACACCGAGACATCAAGAACCCCCTCAGCTATCAGCTTCTCCGCAACCGGCACCTGTTTACGAAGCTCATTGATCATATGCTTAGTAGTATCACATATCCTGATAAACCAGTCAAGCCCCCAAAACATGGTCTGATTCGAGAACAGACACCTTCCACCACAAATACCCTGTACATCACACTCTGTACATGGTGGTCCAACGGGGAGAACACCACGTAATTCCTCCGGTTTTGAGGTCTTGATGCGCCCAACGTTGCTATAAGGTAGCTCCGGGGCGATTGGGCATACATCTATTCTGCCGTTGGTCATCACTGTGAAGCTTGTTGAGCCTGAGCCACATCGTATGTGGTGAGTCTCTATGCCTGTGAGAAGGGTCTTGAATACGGGTATGAAGGGTACAATGCCTAGTGGTTTGCCTGTTTTGAATGATGCCCCGAAATCAGAGGCAAGCTTGGTTATACCGTTCTCGTATCTTTTGAGCCATCCTTCAATGTCTGTCCATGAATCGAGCTCGGACCAGAAGACATCAAGCTGCCAATGCACGTGATCGAAATGTGGGTGTTCAAGATTCAACAGATAAGAAACGTCACGATAAATGTCGCCGTTCTTGCTGAAAGCCATGCGGGCGATAACGTCACCCTTGTATCCTCGTTCTTCTACCTCTAGTAGATTGGAGAGAACAAGGTCATGTGTTCCTTCTCCTCTGCAGCTATCAGTTACTTCTCTACCGCCATCAATGCTAACAAGAATCGCGTCCAATCGATGCAGATACTGGTCTTCGACTTGGTTTAACTTAGTCGCGTTGGTCTGAAGTGTAAATGCTTTCGCAGGTATCTTATTCATTATCTCGTACATGTAATCCATTGCCAGAAGTGGTTCACCTCCGTAGAAACCGATAACAGGCTCAGGGTCCTGAGATAGGAACTCGATTAGGTCCTCGATGGGATAACTTACGTTTAGTGGTATGCCGTTGATGTGTCTGGTGCCACCACAATAAGTGCACTGTTTGTTGCATACCTCGGTGAGGACTACGTGATACTGCATTCTTGGCAACGGTAGATTCTCAGAGCGTATAAATGATGCCCACGAAACGAAAAAATATATCAAAACAACGCATGGTATCAGTGGAGAAAGGGAAAACGTATCGAATCAGATTGGCAGTTGAATCTGACCGCGAGTTCATTGATGGACTAAACTATGACAGCTTCAAAGTAGCATTCCAGCTACAGGAAGCCATCTCAGATGATGAGGCATACAAGAAATATAGAAAGATTGAGGACGAAGACCCATTGGACCCGTTTGGAGCCGGGCATATTGTTTTCATAGCTGAGAATGAGAAGGATAAGGCAGGTCTGATATGGTTGGCGAAGAGGGAGCCATTCTATGTTTTCAAGGAGCCTTTAGTCTGGATATATAATATCAACATCAAAGAACAACACAGAGGAAATGGATTATCAAAGATATTGCTAGATAGAGCAGAAGACTGGGCAATAGAAGCAGGCTATAGTCAGATAGGATTACATGTGATCGAACAAAATAAGATAGCTAGAACTCTCTATGAGCATCGGGGATATGAGCAAATATCTCAGCATAATTCAAGTTGCTTCTATCTGAAACGTCTCTAAAACCTTTTACAATCCGGACCCCATCAGAACCCTATGTACAAAGTCGTTTTCACAGTAGTCGAAGTAGGCAAACCCAAAAGCATCGATGGAAAACCCACACACGTCTCTGGACCATGCAAGATGTACAAAGTAGGAGACAAGATGACAGTCACAGGAAACCCAGGGAGACTCCTTATTGAAGAAACAGACAGCGTCTGTCTCGCAGCGTTCAGCGCTATTCTACCATTAACAAGCGCTATGACAAGAGAAGTTACCGAGCCATGGGATTATATGGATAAGATCGTTTACTATAGCTGTCCTGACTCGGAGCGTCCAGTGGTCTTTAAGGTTGAACGCATCGAAGTGGAGCAGGGAGAGTACCCGCCGCCTTATCCTAATCCTTAGCTTTGGGTTTGAACTGGGCTAGATATTTCTGGATGAGTTCGGGTTGTCGGAGTACCAGTTCTGTGTTCACGTAGATGTTTTGCTGGTAGAGTTCTCCTAGTTTAGCGTGTAACTCGTCAAAGGTTTCTTGCCACTTGTATCCCTGTTTCAAAGCGTTCTCACACTGGGGGCTACAGGGGAAGAAGTAGCCGGTATAATAGACATGAGTATCTATCTCAGTGTCCTTTACAAGTTCCACGAGCTGTTGTGACGCCCTTGCCTCCACGTTAATGTTGTTTTTTCGGTCCTCTGCATACTGTTTGACGCAGCATTCAGGGTATCCTAGTTCTGCTCCAAGCTTCAGAAGCCACTTGTAGTCAAATTCTTCGGGATACGCGAAACGTATGCTGTTGACGTTTTCACCCGGTTTACGTTGAACCTTTCTACGTATCTTTTCGCGTTCACGCATGAGTTTGTTAATATTTCCACCGGTTTTTCTTTCTGTGTAGAAGTATAACTCGTGGACTGTTGGACGAACCTTGATCTGATTGGTTTTTAGCTCCAGTTTCTTCGCCCAGTCATAATGAACCCGATACTCATCAGAATCCTCTACAATGGTCTCAAACTGTTTCTCAAGAAGCTTCTTTAAAGCTTGAACCGCCATGGCTCGGGCTCGCATATCCCGTATCTGTTGAAGCTGAGTAAGTTGAGGTTTTACATTCTCATCTATTTGTTGACCCATCTGGAGACCGCTCGGGAACTCGGCTGGAATCGTTATCTGGCTTGCGGGACGTAGCTTTAGGCTTGTAGCTAGATATGCCTCAAGTTTAGCTTTGGGTGAGATTTGTTTCTCTTCTATGAATTCCTCTACTTTGCTCTGTTCCATGGCTTTCATTCTAACCTTGTGTTCTCTGGGGTTTTACGTGTTTTGAAAAAGAATTGTAAAAGAAAAGGGGATGTGTTACATCGGTATCAATTTCAGCACTTGTAAGAAGAACTGCGCTCTACCTGTCAACATCGTGAACCTGAACAGCACTGTGTTACCGAAATAGGCTCCAAGGCCTATCATGATGAACAGTCGTCCGATTCTTGTCGGCGCCTTGAGTGGTCCGCTGTGCTCGAATGTCAACATGAAGTACATGATACTGCAGATTAGACCTACAGCCACGTAGATGTAGTTGAACCAGTCGATCAACGCACCAGATGTGGGTGCCGTGATGGTGTCGATAATCGCGTCCTGCAAGTTAGGCTTGATTGTTCCACGGATGCCTAGACCGAAGCCTGCACCGACCAGTAATGCTACTGGGTACCGGCTGAGCCATCTGTAATCTGGGATGAGCATCGTGAACATCATGAGTCCTAGTATCAAAGGTACTATCATCAGGATGTTTCCCTGTAGCATAGGGGTGATGCACATTCTCATAACGTTACTGAAGTTGGTGATTATTGTAATCGCTAGGGTAACGCCGATAAACATGTGCTCTGCTGTTCGGTAGGCAACGTTCTCTTTATACAGCGGATAGCTGTAAATCGCAAGCATTAGGAACCATCCGATCCAAAGACCGATTACGTCTAGGGTTGCTGTTGGATATGCCATTACTCTTTACCTCCTCCTAACTTCTCGGTGATTACACCGATGTTCGCTAGTATAATCGCAATAACGATCAGCAAGTGGCTTACGCTAATGCTGTCCATTGCGGTTGTAGCTTCACCGAGTTCACCGATTAGTATCTCAAGCTCTGCGCCGCCTCGTGAACCGTTGGTTACACCGAAGAAGTTGCCTGCCTGCCATCTTGGTAGGTCAGTGGATGCGTTCATCGCGATTCCAATCTCGGCTAGTTTGGTTCCGTAGGGTCCCTGCCACTGGGTCATGAAGTGACCACCGTAGTCGCCTGTGTCTGAGGATAGTACGCCGTCAATATCGTGTACGTCCTCGACATCTGCGAGCATGGGTATGTCATCATATGGTTTACCGAAGTGGTCCTGTGGGAAAACGCTCTTGATGTCGGATGCCATCTGTGCGACCCCGGATTCTCCGCCTGTGAAGTATCCTAGGAAGACATAGTCCTCACCATATACTTTATTCGCGAAGTCCTCGCTACATGTGTCTAGCAGTTTGTTGTAAGTAAGCTCAACGTCATAGTGGATACCCATGAATATTATCTTGGCATCCTCTCTGAACAGCGCCTTAGTACATACTGTGACTGATGGGTGGCACTCTGACCAAGCACTGACACCATAACCAAATTGGATGATCCATACCTCTCCCGGATCGACCTCATCGCCTGTAATCCCGTCATATAGATCTTGGGTGTTAGGCGCGATAGTGATTGGGAACCCGATTGGGCTTAGGAATGGAACCATCAAGGCGATGAAGAGTATCCAGTAGAATACCCTACGATCGATATCGGCTAGTTTACTTAGACTCATTTTACTCGCCGCCTCCTGCGTAGAATCCACGTTCTTTACCCAGTAGTGCTCTGAAACCGTATGCGATTAGGCCTAATGCGCCTACAATCGCGAAGGTTCTCATACCAGGGGTCTGGCCAGTGAACTGGAACCAGTTACCGATGGTCGCGAATCCAATCCAGATAGCCTCTCCTACAGGAGCGTTCTTTAGCATGACGAAACAGCCTGCGATAAGCATCAAGGCTGCGTCGATGTTCCTTGCCCTAAAGGCACGGTACGCTGCTGAGAAGATATAGAATCCTGTAATTGGGTATAGTGTAGCACCTAGTGGAGTATAGATGTAGTTAAACATCCAGTTGTAGATTCCGTTGTCAGTCTGTACACCTGTCATGAAGTAACCTGCGAATCCAGTTAGAACCATAATCGCGAAAAGCGCGAGTAGTACACCACTGTATTGCCAGTCTCTACCTTGCTTCGAAACTCTTGCGCTGTGCGAGATTAGCAGCCTTGCGGCTCCTAGACCGAGTGAGATGTTATAGATGATAACAGCCCACGTACGGATAGTCTCTGCCCAGATCTGTGTGTCTGCGAAGAAGAAGTATTCAACTAGCATTAAGATGGTGACTATTCCTGTTACCGCGTATACGGCTTCTTGTTTCAATACATTCGACATTTTTCATCACATTCCTAACAGGTCAGCAATTATCGTTATGTTGAGTGCTCCGAGTATGAAGCCAATACCTGTAATTGCTACCAAGACAACTTTCATGAAGTCCTCTCCTTTGATGGAACCAAGCATGTCACGGTTCTGGCTGATAGCCGCACCTGCAGCGAATAGCTCCTCTGCTAGCAGCATGTAGTCACATGTTGCTACGAGGAAAGGCATCTGGTGGGTGTTGTTTGTACCACCAATCTGCATCGCTCCAATGTGGTTACCTGCTTCACCGATAACGACTGCCTCGTAGTAGAAGCCACCGACTAAGATGTTTGACGCAGGCTGATATCTTTGCATATAGCCTAGCGTGGCGCTTAGGTAAGGTGACTGCTCTGAGATGAAAGTAATCTGATCTGGATTGAATTCCTCAGGCTTACCCTCACGTAGGTATGCTGTTCTCATGGTTTCCTCAATGAGTGGCAGTGCGTCTGGTAGAGGTACAATCGCTTGGATGTGTACACCTGCCCTGACACATTCCTCTGTCAAGTACTCGAGAACGCTGATAGCTGCGAGGATTTGTGGTCCTTGCGTTGAGTTGTTCAGCGCGCCAGAGATACCTGGAGTCCAGAGAACTGGGCGACCCATCTCGGCTGCCCTGCCTACGGCTTCGGGTATGGCTTGCATTGCTGGCATTGCTCTGATAGTATACTGTTGGTCTTTGTTAATCGACATGAAGTAGTACATTAGGACGAAGAAAATGAGCATCAAGATGAAACTCATAACTCGTCCTTCTACTATAATTGCCATTGTTTTTCCTTCCGTTTATTTTAGCCTATTCACCGCGAAGACCCATAATAATCGCTATAGCAATGTATGGGCTGCTCACGATGAA
>JAOZIG010000283.1 GCA_026014515.1 Candidatus Bathyarchaeota archaeon
GTAATGGAGGCAGTTGCTGAGTAATGGCAAGTAAGAGTGGTGCAGTCATTTCTGCTTTGATAACCTTGGTGCTTTTCGTTGGTATCCCGTATATGTTACCGAGTTATATTCCGGCTGATCTCTTGGCGCAGGTTGAGAGCAGTGGATTTGATCTCGCTGGGTTTACCAACCAGATTATGATTATCGGCGCGGTTACCGCGGGTCTGACCCTTGCTGTTGGGTTTGTCAACCCCAGTAGCGTATTGTCGTTGATTCTGCGTATCGCCCAAGCTGGATTATCACTGGTGTTTATCGTGGTCTTCCTAGGTGCGGGTAATATCGCGGGTCTTGGATATACCGAGTTTGAGATTGCAATGGAGGGCGTGACAAGCAGTATAGCGATGGATCTCAGGGTTTTCGTGTATATCTCGATAGCTTCTATACTGTTGAAGATGGTTCAGGTATATCTTGAGTGGAATGAGGAGCGTATCGAGGCGGCTCCTCCGGGGCGTATCGCGCCTTAACTTTATTCTTTTATATGATGACCTACTGGCTCTAGCTATGACTATCAAGGTCGCGGTATCAGGTATTCCAAGGGGATACCAGTATCCGAGAGATGATCTAAACTGGCTTCAGGAGAAACACATAGAGCAGATTAAAGCAATTAGCCCAGAAATCGAGCTAGTTGAGGTCCCACCAGATAATGTGCCTGATAATCCTGATTATGAGGTGGTTTTAGGGGAGGGGGGTAACCGTACTCATTATCATGGTGAGCTTGACTGGGAGGATTACCAGAAATTCTTTACCCCTGAACTGAAGTGGATGCAGCTCTGTAGCACTGGTTTCAGTGATAATATTACCCCGGAGGTGCTTGATGGTTCGGTTACTTTGACTAATGCACCTGGTATTCATACTATGCCTATCGCGGAGAGCGTTATTACCGCGATGCTTGATCACGCGAAGCGTTTGAAGCAGCGTAGGATTGATCAAAGGGATCGTAACTGGACCCAGTTGAAGTGTGATGAGCTTTATCATCGTATCGTTTTGATCATTGGTTTAGGTAATATTGGGCAACGTACCGCCAGACTCTGTAAGGCGTTTGATATGAGGGTCATTGGCACCAAGCGTAGAGTAGAACCTGTTGATAATGTGGACCTAGTTTTCCCCATCTCTGAGCTTAAGAGTCATCTGGGTGAGGCGGATTACGTGGTGGTAGCTGCACCTTTGACACCAGAGACCCAGTATATGCTGGGAGAATTCGAGTTCAAGGCGATGAAGCCCAGTGCTTATTATATCAATATTGGGCGAGGGGCTGTCGCCTCTGAGCCTGCATTGATCAAGGCATTGAAGGAAGATTGGATAGGTGGAGCATATCTTGACGCCTTAGAGGTGGAGCCGTTACCGGTTGATCACTCGTTCTGGGGTATGGAGAACGTGTTATTGATTCCCCATGATAGCCACAGCAGTCCGTTTATCGGTGATAGGATCGTGGATATATTCTGTATGAATCTTGAGCGTTATGTTGAAGGCAAGTCCCTTAGGAATATCTGTGACCCCCGTAAGGGATACTAATATCAGTGCCTTTGTCGAATAAATACGAATCACGAGGCGACCCCGATTGACCACATTCACGATTATTCACGGTGACGACGTTGATGGACTCACTTGCGGAGCCTTTCTCAAGCGTGTGAAGGGCGGTGAGTTCTATCTTGCTAATTATGATAACCTCGATAATGCATTGGAGAAGGTGCAGCCTCCTGTGGATACCCTGTATATTTGTGATTTGAATATCAGGGACGAGCTTGAACACGAACTAGTGAGGATAAAGAAGTTCGCAAACATCAATATCATTGATCACCACCAGATGAGTCCCGAGTTGCTCAAGAGATTGACCAAATTGGGTGTAAAAATAAGGTTAGAGACCACGGACTGCGCGGCTGTACTGGTGTATGATACCTTCAAGAATGAGCTTGGACGTGAAGCTAGACGTTTAGCGGCTTATGCTGCCATAAGTGATATGTTTGAGGAGGGTCCCTTGGCTGATCCTATATTGGGGAAGATGGATCGTAAGTTTGCTCAGCATGAGGCCCAGTTATTGACTCATGCATTGACTAATGATCAGAGTATAGATTTCAAGAGACGGGTAATGGATGAACTCAGCAAGTACAATTATCCACACAGGATAGAAGGAGTAGTTGAGAAGGCAATTCAGAGTCTGGAGGAGATGACGCGGATCAAGGAGTCTATCCCAGATAATGCCAGGATTATTGGTAGAGTAGCCTTGATGGAGGCTTCAGGGGATAATAGTACCGGTGGTTTGTCCAATCTGTTGATCGATACCCTTGGTGTAGATGTTGGTATTAGCTACAAGGCAAACGATCATTATTACAATATGAGTCTCAGGGGCGAGAAAGACCTTGAAGAACATCTTGGGGATATTTCCAAGGAGCTTGGGCTCAAGTATGATGGCTTTGGCGGGGGACATCAACGAGCTAGTGGGATAAAGGTTCCTAAAGCGAACCTTGAGGCTATTCTTGATGAACTCGTTGAACGAATTAATCAGTAGGGTTCATTCGTTCATCCCAGTCGAGTTTTCTTCGTTCTTTTTTGATCCTGTCTTCTAGTGGTTCTAGGCGTTTGGGGTCGAAGGGTATGTATTTTGTTTCTTCTGAGTGGGGTTCGTAGAGTTCTCGGTTTGTGCATACTGTGACCCTGTATTCTTGTGGGTCTTCTGGGTTTACTTGTAGGCTTTTGGTGGCTCTTGCGAGTCTGATGAGTTTTATTCTGTTGAAGGGGTCGTCTAGGTCGTAGTCTTCTGCACGGTTATAGTTGATCTCTGATTCGCGTTTGGTGTCAGAGTAGACGATGAATTGTTTGCCATCGTGTTTCATCTGGATGGGGTAGAAGAAGCGGCGAAAAACTCGGAGGTTGATCCTCTGTCCCTCCATTACTACTGGGAGTCCTTTGTTCGCCATGACTCAATTTACTTGTCTTCCGGATGATAAAAAATCTATCAATACTTTTTGGTATTAATACCCGGCTTATGTGTGCTTAATTCCCCGTTACTCATACACTTTTTTACACTTATTGAGTGGCAATCTGGGGTGTTCTGGGGCTGGTTTCGTTGAAAGGGGTTGCTTCCAGCCTTTTTCGGGGTACCCCCCCCCCTCCCCCCTTAGCCGCTATTCTAACTTAGTACTGATATTCCGGCGTTCTGGTATAGATCAGGATCGAAAATAAGCCATTTTGAGGAGAGATTCATTGAAAGAAGGCTGGTTTCGCGTTTAACGCGTCCACCCCCCCCCCTTATTCATAGAACATGCGTAGAATATTGTATGCTGCTTCTGGGTCCTTGCTCTTCATTATGAATGAGCCGCTGGCTATCATGTTAGCGCCAGCAGCTACAGCTAATCCAATTGTTTTGTCGCTCATTCCCCCATCAACCTCGATATTGATCTCCGTTGATTTCTCGCGGAGCGCTCTTACCTTGGCTAGTTGCTCTGGTAGGAACTTTGCTCCGTATTGACCGGGGTTTACAGACATAATCAGAACCCCACTGAGTTTCTCCAAGTATGGTTCTACTACGGTTACTGGAGTTTGCGGGTTTAACGCGATGAATAGCTTCAAGCCTTGTTTCTCGGCGGCTTCTATGGCGTCCTCTATATTGTCGAGTGCCTCTGCGTGGAGTATTACTGTATCAACTTGTGAGGGTAGATTCTTGATGCGTTCAAGGGGGTCTACAGCCATCATGTGTAGCTGGTATTGTTGTCCTTCAGGTAGCTCCATTGGGAAATCTAGTGATGAGGAGGCAACGAATTTTCCGTCCATGAGGTCTAGCATGATATTTTCTGCGAATGGTATCAGGTTGAGCATTGTTGTGAGTTCTTTTTGGTTTTGTGCGATTATCGCTGGGAGTATTTGGTTCTTGGGTGGCATTGCTTAATGGGGTTGGTGTTTTGTTTTTATATTTATCCACAGCCTACTTTTTTGTCTCATGGTGATAAAATAATCTCATATTAGTGATACAAAAAGACTGTTTTGAATGAACAGCAGAAAAATACAATCATGTGAGCAAATTAACATAAAGATGAAAACACATTATCAAAAAAAATACAATACAAACTAGAAATAACTTGCATTCCAAAGATTATTAACTCTAAACACCCCAATAACAACTCACATAATACCTATCACAGTGAACAATATGACTGGTGAAAAGCCTCTTAAAATTCTACATGTTGATGACGAGGAAAACCAGCTTGAGTTCACCAAACTATTCTTAGAGCAAATCGAGAAAGACGTTGAGATCGACTCAGTCACAGACCCACAGGAAGCCCTTGAGCTTCAAGAAAAAGAAGGCTACGACTGCATAGTAAGCGACTATAAGATGATCAAGATGAACGGCATCCAGTTAGCCCAGAAAGTCAGGGAAAAAAGCGATGTACCATTCATCCTCTACACGGGGCAGGGAAGCGAAGAGGTAGCAGAACTCGCCTTTAGTGCTGGAGTAGACGATTATCTACGCAAAGAAACCGAGCCAACCCATTATCAGGTCTTGGCGAAACGCATCAAACACACGGTAGAAAAACACCGCACAGAGGAACTATACAGAAAAGTAGTTGAAGAGAGCCGAGACGCCATCGTTATCATCGTTGAGAACAGGGTTGCTTTCCTGAACAAGGCTGCTTGTAAGCTAATTGATGTTGAAAAACCAGAAGAATGTGTGGGAAAAGATGTCTTTGAGTTCTTTATAGATGAGACGGAGAAGATTTTCCCACCTAGTCTAGATAATCAGGGTAACTATGTAATCGGAGTCAATTATAAGACCACCAACGGGAGCATTAAGAACGCCGAGGTAAGCATAAGCCAGACCAACTACAGGGGAGATGAGGCATATCTCTGCTTCATCAGAGATGTCACAGAGAGGAAACGAAACGAGGACAGGCTCAACGCCATATATCAACAGGCTACGATGCTTGGAACATCAACAACGGCTCAAGAAATATCGGAAACCACACTCAACATCATGGAATCAGTGTTTGAGTACCACGCAATCACATTCCACCTCGTTGAAGGTAACAGTCTCATTCTAATGGGAACAAGAGGCGCCCCAGCGATTGAGATGAATATGCCTCTTACAGGGCCGGGTATTACTACAAAGGCTGCGAGGGAAACCCAGAGTATACTCATATCTGATGTTTCTACTTGCAGTGACTTCGTAAAGGGGGCCACAGAGGCTAACTCAGAGCTAGCTGTACCCGCGGTGCTAAACGATGAGACCATCGCGGTTTTGAACGTGGAAGGTGCAGAGAGAAACGAGTTCACTGAAGATGACCGTAAGCTTCTTGAGACCCTTGCATATCACGTTGCCTTCGCCTTCAACAGAATACAGACAAAGACGCTCCGAGATAGAGAAAACAATGAGAAGAAGGAGCGTCTAGACTATGCCCTTGGTGTACTTGATAACGCTGAAAGAGCCAACACACTGGTGACTGGCGATCTTCAACGAAGCATCTTAAGCATACTAAACGCCACAGGCATCCTCAGAATCCAACCAGATATGCTCCACCAAGCAATAGCAAGCATCGACCAGAAGGCAGACCAAGCTCACAAGGTGTCCGAGCTTATCAGGGAGACTATCGCTGAGTCCACTATTATCAAGGGATTCATCGAGGTAAACCAGACTGTACGCGTTGTACTGGAGAAAAACCACTTCCCACGCAATATCAGGCTTAAGACCCAGTACGATGAAGGGCTACTGATTGTTGAGATGGATGAAGAGCATTTTACTCGAATAATCAACAACCTATTACTGAACGCGGTGGAGGCGATGCCCGGCGGAGGCTCACTCGGAGTCAAGGTCACTGCCAAGAACGAGGAAGTTCATATCGACATCAGCGATACAGGCATGGGCATACCAGAAGACAGACTAGAGACCATATTCAAACCATTTAAGAGCACCAAAGAAGGACACAGCGGTTTAGGACTAGCATTCTGTAAGAACGCTGCAGAGACCGCCGGTGGTTCATTATGCGTCAAGTCTTCAAGCAGCAAAGGCACTACTTTCAGACTGGTTTTACCGTTAACAAAAATATAGTTTTGAAAAAAGAGTTAGGCTTTCTTCTTGCTTGACTTCTTTGGAGCGCTAGCCTTCATCACTGTGACTGATTTCTTCTCAGCCAAGAGGAATGGACTCTCGACACCTGCGAGCACAACTGTAGCCCTGATCTTGCCGTCCAGCGCTGGGTTAATCTTGCTACCCCAGACCACACGAGCATCCTTATTGATGCTATCCAAGACAAGTTCTCCCGCCCTGTTGACCTCTTCCAGTGTCATGTCCTCGCCGCCCTCGACGTGAACGAGTGCACCGCGTGCGACACTGATGTCCTCGATGTCTAGGAGCTGGTTGTCCAGTGCCCTGTTGACCGCGTCCTCTACCTTGGTTCCTCCGCTGCCCTCGCCGAAGCCGATGGCGCAGATTCCGCCACCCATCATGATTGCCTTGATGTCTGCAAAGTCGAGGTTCATGATGCCTGGTACACTGAGTGTCTCGGTCATGTTATTGATGAAGTCTGTGACTCTCGCGTTTACAACTGCGAAGGCTTCTCTTACTGGGAGTTTGCCTGCTAGGTTTCTTAGCTCATTGTTGTCAATGACTATGACGCTATCACAGATATCTACGAGGCTGCTTAGACCCTGCTTTGCCTTGGTGACCCTTGTTCCCTCGACGTTGAAGGGGATGGTGACAACGCCGATGGTGAGTGCTCCAAGTTCTCGCGCTACTTTAGCAACGATTGGGGAAGCCCCTGTGCCTGTTCCGCCGCCTAGTGCAGATGTTACGAAGACGAGGTTTGCGTCTCCTATTGCTTGCTCGATCTCATGGGCTGATTCTTCAGCTGCCTTTGCTCCCTGTTCTGGGAAACCACCGCAACCGAGACCTCCACAGAGATCATATCCAAGGAGAACCCTGCTCCCTGCCTTGCTTGTTGTTAGGTGCTGTGCGTCGCTGTTGAGTGCTACTGTGCGGGCGCCGATGACTTTCTTGTCCATCCAGGTAACCATATTGCTTCCGCCACCACCTACGCCAAGAATCGCTATTTTTGGTGTGGCTTCCTTTGCGATGTCCTCTATGCTTTTCGCTGGGACTGCGTGAGGCGCCACTTCGATTTCAACTGTCATTGAGTATTTTCACCTGATTGAAGATAATTCATTGATTTCCGTTTATAGGATTGTGTAGGTGAAACCTGTGACATACATCTTAACGCTGGGAACCTACTATAGCTCCATAGCTGACTTCACTAACGACTGATACTGAGGATCAAGCTCCGCAGCCTTTTCAAGGTGTTTCCGGGCATTTTCCTTCAATCCATGGCTGCTAAGATGAATCCCATAGCTAAAATGGGCTCTAGCGTTATTTGGGTCATATTCTAAGGCGATCTGGAAGTGTCGGTCCGCTTGTTGAGGTCTTTTCTGTCGGGAAAGGAACTGAGCATAGTAAAGGTTCAGTTCAGGGTCGTTTGGCGTGTATTCCAGCCCCTCGAATAGTTGATTCTCTGCTTCCTCATCGCGCCGGGTGTCTACGAGCAATCTGGCATAGTAGAGGTGGTTATCAGGGGATTTTGGGTCTAGTTTTTGGGCTTGGAGGTATTTTTCCTCCGCCTCATCATAGCGCTGGTAATTCGCTAAAAAGAAGCCGTATGCAAGAAACATGTTAGGATTCTTTGGAGCCTTTTCGATAGCCTTCACATAGTGAGCTTCCGCTGTTACATGGCTGTTTTTCTTTGTGAGAAGCATGGCGTAGTGCAGATGAATATCGGGGTTATCTGGGTTAAGAAGAAGAGCCTCTCTGAGCAGCTTCTCCGCTTCATCGAGTTTACCCAACTTGAAAAGCACCACACCTCTGCTAAGGTATAGATCAGGGTCATTTGGCTCTGTGATGCTTAAGTAATGGAACTGCTTCTCGGCTTCATTGTATTGTTTTTCCTCTGCGAGGAACTTGATATAGTTGCGTCGATAGGTCAGATCGTCTGGACTTAGCTCTATGGCTCGTCTGAAGTACATATCGGCTTCATCCCCACGTTTCAGGCTCCAGAGCAGTAAGGCATAATTATTGAAGGTATCAGGGTTATCCGAGCTGATCTTAAGGCTCTGCTTGTAGAGTTTCTCTGCGTCATCCTGTTTCCCCATATCCGTGAAAATGTTAGCTAGGTTATTCATGGCAGTGGGATCAGGGTCCAATACAAGGGATTCCTTAAGGTGGTTGGATGCTTCCTCAAGCTTATCCGTCTGATAATATAATAGCCCCAAGTTATTATGGAGCGTGGGATCGCTTGGGTCGATGTCTAATGCCTCAAGATACTGGTTGATGGCATCATCGATTCTTTCATTCTTCTCAAGATACTGAGCATAACTGATATACGCCTCTGATGAGCCGTCACTCAACTCGATAGCCTTGATGTGATGATACTCGGCGTCCTCTGGTTTATTGATGGAATCATAAAACCGGGCATAGCTTAGATGATTCTCCAAGGTATTAGGGAAAATCTCTTTACGCAGCTCAGAAGTGGAGGGTTTCTCCAGGGTATACTTCGCCTGATTCTTGATGGCAATCTGATGAGATTTCTTTGTCTGACTCAGTTTCCCGGCTATCTCGTATATGTTTCTAAGCTGCGAAGGCGCAGCGATGGTCTGCTGTTCCGCTATCTTGATCAACTGTTTGGCGATAGCCTCGTTTTTCCCATCGTTCTCGGCTACCCAGGCAGCTAACTGGATGACACCATCAAGATCGCCTCTGCTTGCCATCCGCTCAATAAGCTCAGTGTACACTGTCAAGGGTAGCCCTACAGTCAAGATGCATCTGTGTTTTTCTTTTTTGTGGGTAAAAACTCATTTTGTCAACTGCGTATAGACAAACTGGATACTCTCATTATCCTTGATCATTTGCAGACTGTTAGCACAGAGGTATTTTGAGCCATTCTGGTCTTGGATGGTCGTATCTACTGATAGAAAATCAGACTCATCAGTTACCATTAGAGGCAAATACTCCCCCGAAGATAATGAACCAATTTTATCACCATTCAGATTTAGCGGAGATTCTAATCCCTCAGGCAGCCCAGTTAGAGAGATATTTACCTGATGCAGAGACTCAAAATCTGAGGACGACGCCACTGTCAGAGCCCAATTATTGCTGGCAGCCCAGAGTTTTGATAACGTCTCATTACTGAGATAAACATAGGGTCCTGTGTCTCGTCCAACGGGTGGACCCCATTTTGTGGGCCAAGGATCATTGATGAATACCCCGGTCTCATTGTATCCTACTGCTACTACGTAGTGTGCTTCCTCGCAGGTTTCATCAAACCAGATTAACAATATAGGAGCATAACCTGATGCTATTCTTTTCTTTAACCGGAACAATGACATGAACTCTTGCTGGATGATGGAAAAGTCTCTGTCATAAAACGGGTCATCCATATACGCGCTGTGGGTGCCTGTAACGGTCTCTAACTCGTCACTGAGAGTATCCTGAGACAATGCTTCTCCACTCGTATACTCAATGACCATACTCACCGACGCGGGTCCACAGTAATACCGGGTTTCCTGATCATGATATGGTACTGCGAGAAGGCAACTCTCAGTCATGTAATTTCTGGTATCAAACTGAGAGTATAATACGAACAAGACTAGACCAATGATTAACAAATTTCTCTGTTTAATGCCCCACCTACGATTTCGCAATAATATGCGTCTTTTTTCAGCATATGGGGCATCCATTGTAAATCGATTTTTTCCTGAACTCCGCCTTTTAATGCTTAGCTTTTGATGATCAAAGCCAAAAAATACAATATTTCCGATAAATATTGTACGTTAAGCTAATTTTTTCTGTTCCACTCATCACGCAGAATACTGTAAAGGGCTCCATCCATGTAGACACCCTGAATATACGCGGCTTTTCGCTTCAAACCCTCATATGCGAACCCAGCTTTCTCCAAGACTCGCACTGATGCACGGTTCTCAGGGTTGCACTCAGCCTGTATCCTGACAATGTTCTTCGTTGTGAAAAGATGATCAACAAGAAGCTTTACGGCTTCCGTGGTGTAGCCACGCCCTCTGTGGTCTGGGTGGAGTATGTAGCCTAGCCAGTAGTAATCGCCTTGTGGTCCAGTGATTATCTGCCCCATGGGGTTTCCTTGTTTGTCTGTTATTACCCATGACTCTGTTTTCTTCTTCTGGTCAAACCACTCTCTGATTTCCTCAAGTGTATTGTTTTCCAGTGGCTCGTATGGTCCCTTGTATTCGGGGTCGTTGTTCCACTCTGTGAACCATGTTAGGTCGTCCCTCTCAAGGGGTCTGATGTTTATCTTCTCACCCATCAGCATAATCAATGATACTGGGCTCTACTGTTAGAGGTTTTTGGTTAATTATTTAGACACCTTACACCAACACTAGGTTATGTCAACTGGTCAAACCTACAAGAACATTGTAATCCGAGACGCCATGATCATCAACGGGAAGGGCGTACCACCCTACGGTCCCTGTGACATTGTGGTTGAGGATGGAAAGATCAAGGAAATAGTCAACGTGGACACCATCAGCCTCACACGCTATGGCATCAAACGCCCCACAGCAGAACACGTAATCGAGGCAAAGGGAATGTATGTTACACCGGGTCTCGTGGACATGCATATCCACATCAATATCGCAGACGAGAAATGTGGACCCAAGGGACCTGACTATGCTTACAGACTATGCCTAGCCCACGGCATCACCACCATTAGAACATGTGGCTTTGGAACCGACAAACAATTACTTGAACACAAGAAGCTGAGCGAGGAAAACAAGATAGTAGCACCAAGAATCATGGTGCTTGGAAGCTGGCCCGCTGAAGCTCATACCGTAGAAGAATCAAGAAAGGCGGTTCGTGAGCTTAAGGAACTTGGTGTGGACGGTATTAAGATGATTCCGCGCCCCCATGTGACCGCCGAGATGCTTGAAGCCATCACGGATGAGATGCGCAATGTAGGATTACGCACAGGTATCGCTATCCATCACGCCCAGAACAGCGAACTCGACGCACTGATTACGAGCAACGCAGCGAAAGATAAGCTGAGTATCGAGCACACGTATGGCATTCCACAGGCAGCGCTTCCGGGAACCCAGAACTTCCCCCCATACTACAACTATAGCAACGAGGTGGACCGGTTCAGGAACAGCGGATACATCTGGACCGAGGCAGACCAGTACCCAGAACGAGTAAAACAGGTATTTGATACCCTACTCGAAAACAAGACAGTCTGGGACCCAACAATGGTAGTCTATGAGGCACACAGAGACTACGAACGATGCAAGACACTACCATGGCACCAGAAATACACTGTAAGACAGCTTTGGGAGGCTTACAGTCCTAGTCCGGGTAGACACGCGACACATTTCTTTGACTGGAAGACCAGCGATGAGATCGCGTGGAAAGAGAAGTACAAGATATGGATGAAGTACGTCAAATACTACTTCGAGAACGGTGGAACCCTCATAGCTGGAAGCGACACAGCCTTCATCTATGCCTTATTCGGGTTCGCACTCATCAGGGAACTGGAGCTATTCCAAGAAGCAGGAATCCACCCAATTGATGTACTGAAGATAGCTACTACAAACGCCCAGAAAACACTAGGAAACACCGAACTAGCGGGAGGCATCAGACAAGGCGCACCAGCAGACCTAGCCATCATCGACGGCAACCCCCTTGATAACTTCAAGGTAATGTACGGCACAGGAGTCACACGATACGCGGAGGATGGGTTATCCATGACTCGTGGCGGCGGAGTACGCTGGACTCTTAAGAATGGGATAGTCTTTGACTGCAAGCTGCTCTTGGCTGATGTCGAGGAGTACGTCAAGTCTCAGGGACAAAAAGACGCCTAATTCTTTATTTCATCGGCTACCAAGTATCCTACCCCAGTCTTTTTCACACGCACATTGACAAAACTACCCAAGGGTGCATCAGTTTTCACTGCGATAGCCTTGTAGACATAGTTGCGTCCCACCTTTGTACCACGTTTACCATGTTCAGTGAGAAGTATCTCGCCCTCCCAACCGACCCAACGTTTTCCTACATCAACGGCGATCTCTTTCCAGAGCTTGGTCATCAGTCTTGAACGCTCCTTGGTTTCTCGTCCATGGAGTCTTCCGGGCATCTTCGCCGCATCTGTGCCGGGGCGTTCCCAGAACCTGTTGATGTTCAATACGTCTGGTCTAAGCCACTTGACAAGGTCCAGTGAGTCTTGGAAATGTTCTGGTGTTTCTCCGGGGAAGCCACAGATTATGTCTGTGCTGATTCCTATCTCGGGGATGGCTTCTCTGAGCCTGTTTACTACGTCTTTGAACTCTTGGACCGTGTATTTTCGTCGCATGGCTGCTAGTATTTGGTCGTTTCCAGCCTGTATTGGGATGTGGATGAACTTGTAGAGCTTGGGGCTCTTCATGGACTCTATCATCTGGTCCAGTATCTTTGAGAAGCTGTTGGGGGTTGTCATTCCTACGCGTACCCTGAAGTCACCTTCAAGGGCAGTGATTTTATCCAGTAGTTCGTTTAGCAGGACTCCGTTATCGTTGTATGTTGCGGTGTCTTCTGCTGTTACCCAGACCTCACGGCACCCATCATTGATGGCGGTTTCCACATCAGACACTATTTTCTCTACTGGGAAACTGTATAGGTGCCCTCTTGCGAACTTAACAATACAATAACTGCAGTTGCCGAGGCAGCCTGTGCTAATGGGTGCGATGTGAATTAGCTTGTTTTCTCTTACCCTTGGTAGGCATGTTCTGTCTGTTGCCTCTCCATCGATGTAAATGACTTGTTCTCCTCTGAGGCTATGGTCTACTGCCTCTGTGATGTGCTCAATATCATCAGGTCCAACGAGGCTCGCAGTTGGTACGAGTTTCTTCACCTGTTTGGTCATGCTTTTTGGCATACAGCCTGCTACGATGAGGGGTTTTCCAGATGCCTCTAGTTGGCGTAGTTCCTTGCTGACCTTTTGTTCTGTAGGGGTCTTGACTACGCATGTTACTATGATGTTGATGTCTGCTTCTTCTGGGGTCTCAACTAGTGTGTGCCCGTCTTCTGTGAGTGCGCCTCGTGCTATCTCTGCGTCTGCGGTGTTGGCGCTGCAGCCATAGGATTTTATGTGAATTTTGGGCATCTGGTTTCCTTCTTTGGGTGGTGTTGGCTTCTTTTAAACGGTGTGGGAAGGATAGATATTTAAACGGTTTTTTGGTTTTTGCTTTGTTTGTTCTGGGGTTATTGAAAGTTTTTATAAATTAGTGAGAGTTTTTGGGGTTGAGATTGTTGTAATATTAATGTTATTTTTTCTAGGTATAGATTGTTTTTTTGCTTTGTTTTTGTAGGTTGGGTTTGATGTTGGTTTGATTGTTTAGGCTGGAGTTACTCTCATTTGGTGAGAGTGTTGTAAAGTTGCCCTCTTTTATTGAGAATAATTAATATGTTTAATGCAACCCAGCATGTCGGCTCATTGGGAGATGTTATTAGAAATATCACATATTACAAGTTCAACGCCGATGTACACACCTAAATGAGACAAAACAGGTTTGTGCATGACATTACATGTCAGGCAGATATTGGGGGAGTAATAAGAGACATGGTATTAGTAGAAAGGGCGCTCAACTGGGCGCGAACCGACCTCGTAGGCGAGACCAAAAAAATTATTCTCGGTGAACCAAAACCAGTCCTCGATTTAACAGGACTAGTCAAGGGGGTAATGGCACTGGAAAACCTAGGACTATACGAAATGGAAGCAGACGTTGGAAGATCAACGACAAAAATCGACCTGGGAATCGAGCTCTACGATATGGAAAACTGGGATTAAACTCCTAGTACCCTTCTTTTCTTTCTAAAATTTTTACTAAGCCACTCAGTGATATGAGTATATGTTCCATCTACACTTGTACGTCCAAGTCTTATCGCCTTGATTACATCATCCTTGCTAGGGGAATCAGCATCAACCACTGTGAAAGACCGCCCGATTGTCTCAGGAATATGAGAGTCACTCCCCCCAGTCATGGGTAAACCAAGTTCCTCGGCTAATTCCCTGTTTTTACCGCAGATATAATCATAGGGAATCTGAGCGCTATTAGCCACTTCTATCGCATCGAATCCAGCTTCACGGACTTCATTGATCCTTACCCAGCTCTTGGGTAAACCATAGGGGTGAGCTAGTATTGCGGTTGCTCCTTGGTCATGGATAGTTTCAACGGTTTCAGCCATGCTCAGATACATGGGCACTATGTCCGTTGGATCGAATGCTAGTATGTGGACGCCTTTTGCTGAGACCTCAAGTGCGGGTATGAGGGTGAGTTCCCCTGCTTTCTCCAGTGCTTCTGTGTGCCCTTTGATTGTGTCGTGGTCTGCTAGGGCGAATCCGTTGAATCCTTGTTCAGTTAGGCGATTGTGTATGGTGTCTATTGTGTTGAAGCTATCCGGGGAGTATGTGCTGTGTATGTGGAGGTCCAGTTGGAGCTTCAACTTGTTTCATCCCTGAATATACTTGGTATAATATAGTCTTGGTGAAGCTAGACCAGCTTGATGTACTCTGAGTCGAACTGTTTCCTGAGTCGTTCTTTTTCAGTTTCGTCTATGAAACTGGTCTCTATAGAATCTAACCCGATATTGTGTAACTCCTCAACAGTGAACCCAAGCTCCCTGTGAAGCATCAAGTACTCAGTGTTCATATCGGTGGCAAACATTGGGGGATCATCAGTATTTACGCTGACCTTGACCCCCGCCTCCATAAAACACCTAATAGGGTGTTCTCCTAGGCTCTGTACTGCCCCCGTTCTTAGGTTACTCATCGGGCAGGTCTCGATACCAATCCCCCTATGTGATAACTCTGTGAGTAGTTTCAAGTCCTGTGCCGCAGCCACTCCGTGACCTATACGCTCAGGACGCAGATACTCGACACACTCCCAAACATAATCAACCCCAGCCGCCTCCCCCTGATGCGCGACAAGGTGCAGACCTTGTTCTCGTGCCGTCTGGTAGACCTTCTCGTAAGTCTTTGGACGTATACCGTCTTCCATGCCTCCGGTGTCGATGGATACTACATTGTCTCCCTTGGATTTGATCTGGTCGAGGAGCATCAATGCGATCTTTGGTCCATAGTCACGCACCACATCCACTCTGATGTTACAAGTTATTCCAAACTCGGTTCTTGCGCGGGTGATTCCCCGATTGATGTATTTCACCATATCAGCGAAGTCTAGTCCACGGTGCATATGATCGTATGCCGAGAAAATGCATTCAACATGCTTTACGTTACAGTTATGCTGGTTTTGCAGCATCTCGTAAGTGATGGTCTCATAGTATTTCTCGTGGGTGATGAGCCCATTCACCATGCTATAGACCTTGAGGAAATGCTCGAAATCCGTGTAGGCGTAGAAATCCTTGAGATCGTCCAGTGTTTCGTATGGTAGTTTGAGACCGCCTTGCTTGTTTAACCACAAGAGGGTTTCTGGTCGTACTGAGCCGACGATATGGACATGTTGCTCGATTTTGGGTAGTTTTTTGATGGTTTCCTCGACGGACATTAACAGTTTTTAGTGGAACGGGGATAAAAGGTCACTGACTGATCCCACCATAGGGGTCCTCTATCCTTAGCATCAAGACAGGTACAAGAAGTGCGCCAATTAACAACATCAGGTTAGACGCCCAGTAGTTGCCAGTGATGTCTACGAGCCCACCATAGATGGGAGACAGCAGACTGATCCCCAAGGTGCAGACAGCGTTAATGAGCCCCAAACCGATACCAGACTCGTTTGCCGGCAATATTTCTGGTACCATACTGAAGTAGAGCACCCAGTAACCCACACTGATGTACATTACAGCGTTCACAGCACTGAATAACACGAATGAACCAGCGGGCAATACCAATATCAAGGCATTAGCGATGAAAGTCAAAAACGCGAAAAACAGCAAGGGAGCCTTTCTTTTCTTGAGCCTATCACTGATAGCAGCCACCACGATGCATCCGGGTATGGCTGCAAGGTTGCCGATGCTGTTTATCTGCCCTGCTTGAACATAGGTGAAGCCTTTGGCGTCGATGAGGAACTGGGTTAGCCAGATGCCTAGTACGAAGTTTGTGCTTCTGAAGGCGTAGCTTATGATGTAGGGCTGCATCTGTGGGTTCTTGATGACCCCGATTACTGAGTCTATCATGTCCCGGACCTTGAGTCCCCCGTTTGGCTCGTGTTTGTCTTTGAGGAGGAAGAGGTTCATCACCCAGTTGAGCAACAGGATACTTCCCATTATGATGTAGAAGCTACGCCAGTCGCCATATCGTTCGTAGACTAACGGGAATCCCATATAGGCGAGGGTGTTACCGATGCCGCTTGATGCACTCATGATGCCCACTGCGGTAGCTTTCCAGCTTGGCGGGAACCACTCCAGCATCAACTTAACCGAGTTAATATAGAAAGTACTGCTACCGATGCCGACAAGGAACTGGGCTATAAACAAAACAGGGTAACTGTGGTTAATCCAGAATAGGAAGACCCCCACTACTGTGAGGGCTGTGCTCCAGATGATGGTTTTCTTTGGACCATACCCATCACCCAGTAACCCAGCGGGAACCTGCATTAATCCATAAACAAGGAAAAAAGCAGTAGTCAGTAGCCCCATGGCACCGTGGGTTATCCCAAGCTCGTTTATCAGTACGGGGGTTAATGCGCCGGCTGCGCTGCGTAGAAAGTTCTCTACGATATAGGTTAAGCATAGGGTGGTTAGGAGTATCAGGGCGAAGCCTGATGCTTTATTTTCACTCATCTTTTGCGATTCCGCCGTAACACTCCGTGATGAAGAAGTGGAAGACGAAAGGCATCAAGGAGGCCCCAGCGAGAACCATCAGGTTACTATACCTGTAAGCACCAGTGAGGTCCACCAAGCCACCGTAGATTGGGGTTAGGAAGCTGAACCCGACGGTGCCTATTCCGTTTACCAAGCCCAACCCAACGGCTGCCTTGCTTGCTGGTAGAGTCTCGGGTATCATGCTGAAGTAGAGTACCCAGTAACTTCCAGCGAAGTTCAATAGGAAGTTTAGTGCAGCGAAGGGGATCATTCCCATTGAGCCCGGAATGCTGATCAAAGAGAAGAGCACAATGGCGAAGATCACGCTGAATCCCATCAAGGTCTTTTTACGATTCTTGAACCGGTCACTGATAGCAGCCACTATGATACAACCGGGGATACCAGCGATTGTACCGGCGCTCGCGATCTGACCAGCCTGTAGATATGTGAATCCTCTTACATCTATGAGGAACTGGGTCATCCAGTTCATCAAGACCCAACTCATGCTGCTCATGATGTAGCCGAGGAGGAATGGCCATAGGCGTCTGTCCTTGAGGGTGGTTCCTATTGAGCCTAGTATGGATGTTTTTGGTTTATGGTTCTCCGCGTGGTTTGAGTGGTTGACGTCCTTGAGCACAAAGATGTTCATCACCCAGTTTGCCACCAAGATAAGGCTCATCCAGAGATAGATGGTTCTCCAGCCACCGAGACTCGCCTCAGCATAAGGGAAACCACTGTAACTGATGGTGTTTCCCAATCCGCTGCTTGCGCTGAGTATACCGATTGCGGTTGCGCGTTTGTTTGCGGGGAACCATGTGCTGATTAGTTTCACAGCGTTGATGTAGAATGTGCTGCACCCGATTCCAACTAGGAACTGGGCTACGAATAATAGATTGTATGTTCCGCTTGCCCAGAATAGGAAGACACCGATGATTGTGAGCATTGTGAATATGAGTATGGTCTTACGTGCACCGAGGCGGTCACTGAGTAAGCCGCTTGGTACCTGCATGACGCCGTAGATGAAGAAGTATGCGGAGATTAGCATGCCCATGGCTGCGTGGCTGATGCTTAACTCCTCGATTAATATGGGGGTTAAGGCGCCGGCAGCGCTTCTAAGAAAATTCTCAACAAAATAAGTAATACAAATCGTAATTAACAATACAAATGGGTAGTAGCTTTTTTTCTCCATGATCTAGTCCTCGTCAAGGGCGGATATTCGGTCTTAAACTTTCCTAAATAACTGTACAACATGACATTTACGATAAATACTAACCAAATGGAAAAGCCACCACCAACGCTATAAAAAACAAGACGCAACTATTGTACCATGACAAAGCCAACAGCCGATATAGCCATCATAGGCGGCACAGGCGTATATGATCCAGAGATTATAG